>CAZWXC010000370.1:0-3736 GCA_964637935.1 uncultured Flavobacteriales bacterium
ATATTCTGGCTGCGTTGCTCTAACTACGAACATTAAATTTTCATCAGAAGCATAGCTCGCAATATTTTTCATTGCCACCTCAAACACATATTCGCCCTCACTTGTAGTTAAAAGCTCAATATCTTTTGCTCCTTCATTTGATGTTAAACCAAGCACTATTGACCATTTATCCTCGAACTTCAAGAAAGGAGTAACTGAATCCTTACCCATGTATGGATTGATGGTGATAGCATCGCAATCTAATGTTTCGAAAAAAGCTTTAGCATATTGAGCTGCTGTGTTTCCGATATCTCCGCGTTTTGCATCAGCGATAATTAAAGCTTCACCTTTTGGAATCAACTTTATGCTTCGCTCAAGTGCTTCCCAACCTTTAAGTCCAAGCGCTTCATAAAACGCAATATTGAATTTATATGAAACCGAATATGGCAATGTTGCTTCGATAATCGCTTTGTTAAAAGCATATACACCTTCTGCATTTTTGCTAAAACCCTTTGGCAATTTATCTGGATCTGTATCTAAGCCAACACACAAAAAAGATTGCTTTCGCTGGATTAATTCAAAAAGTTCTTTTCTAGACATGACAATAGTTTAAGCGCTTTCGCCTTCTTTGAGTTTTTCCGCGTTTTCCGCAATCTTTAATTCATCAATTATTTTTTGAATGTCGCCATTCAATACCCCATCAAGGTTATAAAGCGTGAGTCCAATTCTGTGATCTGTAACACGACCTTGAGGATAATTATAAGTTCTAATCTTAGCACTTCTGTCACCGGTAGAAACCATTGATTTTCTTTTTGAAGAAACTTCCGCTTGTCTTTTAGAAAGTTCTATGTCATATAATCTGGCGCGCAGCATATCAAGCGCCATTTCACGGTTCTGAAGCTGCGAACGTGTTACTTGACAAGCAATCATGATTCCTGTCGGCTTATGCGTAAGCTGAACCTTGGTTTCAACTTTATTCACATTTTGACCTCCAGCACCACTAGATCTAGCCGTTTGAAACTCTAAATCAGCCGGGTTAATATGAACAGAAACTTCATCTACTTCTGGAAGTACAGCTACAGTTGCCGCTGAAGTATGAACTCTGCCTTGGGTCTCGGTATCAGGCACACGCTGCACACGATGAACACCAGCTTCATATTTTAGCACTCCGTACACATCATCGCCTGTAACTTTTAGAATCACTTCTTTATAACCACCAACCGAACCTTCGGTAACATCCATAACATCTACCTTCCAGCCCACTTTCTCCATGTATCTGGTATACATTCGATAAAGGTCTCCCGCAAACAAACTAGCTTCATCACCACCCGTTCCAGATCTGATTTCGAGAATTGCATTCTTTTCATCTTCAGGATCTTTTGGAATAAGCAACCATTTAATTTTTTCTTCCATTTCTGGAATAGAATCTTCTAGTTGTGAAATCTCATCTTTTGCCATTTCACGCATGTCTTCATCTTTCTCAATCTGAAGCAATTCTTTGGCACTCTTAAGATTTGACAGTTGATTACTGTAATTCTTGTATTGCTTCACAATTTCACCCAATTCGCTGTACTCTCTATTGAGCTTTACATAGCGAGGCATGTCTGCAATTACATCTGGATCTGATAATAACAAGCTCACTTGTTCGAAGCGCTCTTTGATAGCTTCTAACTTACTTACTAAAGTGCTCATGGATTAATGCTTGTTGTATGTTAAAACTTGATTTTGGGTGTGTATTTCTAGCGAAGCATGTTCTTGAGCTTCTACTCTTCCGATGATTTGAGCTTCTACACCAAATGATTTTGAAATATCAATGATCGTTTGTGCATGCTTTTCATCAATATAAATTTCCATACGATGCCCCATATTAAATACTTGATACATCTCGTTCAATGCAGTTCCAGAATGCTTTTGAATTTCCTTGAACAGAACCGGAGTTTCCATCAAATTGTCTTTGATAATTCTGTTTTGATTAACGAAGTGTAAAATCTTTGTTTGTCCACCACCTGAACAATGTATGATTCCATGTATTTCAGATCTTAATTGCTCGAAAATCTTGATCATAATTGGAGCGTAAGTTCTGGTAGGAGACAATACCATTTTACCTGCGTCAAGAGGCGATCCTTCAACAGGATCCGTTAAAAAATAAGGTCCTGTATATGCCAAGTCTGATGATAATGTAGGCTCGCAACTCTCAGGATACTTTTCTCTCACTTTTTGATTGAATAAGTCGTGTCGAGCACTGGTCAGTCCATTGCTTCCCATACCGGCATTCCAAGATGTTTCATAGGTTGACTGCCCTGAAGATGATAAACCCACAATTACGTCACCTGCTTTTATATTGGCATTGTCAATTACATCGGTTCTGTTCATAACGGCTGTAACTGTGCTATCTACAATAATTGACCTTACCAAGTCGCCCACATCTGCAGTTTCGCCACCAGTACTATAAATATCAAAACCAAGGTCGCGCATATTTTGCAATAGCTCTTCGGTACCTTCAATAATCGCCTTGATTACTTCGCCAGGAATCTCCTTCTTGTTACGACCAATGGTAGAACTTAAGGCTATCGGACCAATTGAACCAATACACAGTAAATCATCGGTATTCATAACCACTGCGTCTTGCGCAATTCCTTTCCAAACAGAAAGGTCTCCTGTTTCTTTCCAATAAGCATAAGCCAAGCTACTTTTAGTGCCCGCTCCATCAGCGTGCATTACCACGCATTTGGTAGCATTATTGGTTAAAATATCTGGAATAACCTTGCAAAAAGCTGCAGGGAATAATCCTTTATCAATGTTTTTTATGGCATTGTGCACATCTGCTTTTCCAGCCGAAACTCCTCTTGCAGAGTACTTATCACTTACTTCCATATTTAAAATAAAAAAAGCCGTATGCGCAAAATTAGCACATACGGCAAGTATTATGTTGTGTATCTATTTAGAACCTTCAGCGCCTTCTGCTCCTTCAGCAGGCGGCATATAGTCAAAGCTTAATACTCTGAATACTGTTCTTCTGTTTTTCTGGTGTCCAGCTTCACGGTCTTGTTCGGTTGCCATGGCAGCTATTTCCGCATCTGTAACAATTGGTCTTGATTCACCATAACCAATTGGTGTCATTCTAGCAGGATCAATCCCTTTCTCAGCTAAGTAATTCACACATGTTTCAGCTCTGCGTTGAGATAAAATCTGATTTGCCTTATCGCTACCACGCGTATCTGTATGTGCAGCTAATTCAATAGTAATAGTAGGATTCTCAGTGAGAATAGTATACAAATACTCTAGTGAATCTTTTGAATTTACGGTTTCATTAACCTGTAGGTCTGCTTTACCCAAATCATACATTACTAAAGGCATTTTAATATCCTGCTCACAAGTAGCACAAACCAGAGCAAAGTCTTTGATGAAAACAGTTGATTCCTTCATACCGATCGTAGTCTCTTGACCTTTAGATCCAAGATACTTTTCACCGTCACTTGCTGGTTCTTCCGTTGCAGAAACTTCAATGGTATAAGAAGTATTTTCTAGAATGTAGCGATCCTCGTTATCTTTCATTTCGAAATCGTACTTGCCAGTAGGGTCAGTTTTTTGTTCAGCTACCGAACCATCCGTTCCAAGCAGTTTCACTTTAACATTTCCAAGTGGTTGTCCTTTACCTCCATCTGGATCAAATGATGTTACCGTTCCTTCTAGTTTGAAAATTAGTGGAGGCATTCTGAAGCTGTAAATATCGTCTTGACCTTTGCCGCCTGGACGG
>CAZWXC010000371.1:0-3714 GCA_964637935.1 uncultured Flavobacteriales bacterium
TGACCAACATCCTGCCTTGACGCAATATCAAATAAAATAGCTTCAAAATCGTTACGAGAACTATCGTCTTGCGTTTTATCTTCTTCCTGTTCGGCATTCTGCCCCTCGGTCGGATTTCCATCCTGTTCAGAATTAATCTGAGAATTCGTTTCAGGCATGATGCTAGAAATAGCAATAAAATCTTGAACCGTAAGATTACCAACCTCCCCAACATGTCCTAGAATTTCGTATGGCGGCCACAACCTATCACCGATAAAAATCTCTGGCGCGCTCTCTTCGTCAAACAAAATCAGAGCAAGATCAGTCAATATAAGGTAAGCGCCAGTTTCCGGATCAGATATGATAATATCATCATCCAGAACATCAACTTTCATGTTCTCCAAATCAATACCAGTTAGTGATATTTTATCACCTGGTTGGATTTTAATAGCCTCCGTCCCCGACTTTGGAAAAGAAACCGTTTTTATGTCCAAATCAGTTGTCAAATGCGTTTTCCCTTAAAACAAACACCCTATTATCTCAAAAAAGCATAAACTTTTAGTAAATTTACATATTACAATATATGCCGGTGTCACTAACTACCTTCTTACTCAGCCATACCTTCTTCTAAAACTTCTTCAGACGCTTCGTATTCTCCTGCGAAAACATTATTTCCCTCATCACCCACAAGGTCATTAGCATCATTTATATCTATGTCTTTAAGCTCACCCCTAAAATCCTCATCCTGTGCGACCACACATGATTCTAAGATGTCCTTTTGTATTTCCTGCTGTCTTTTGTAATCGAAGGTTTCTGTTTGCAGGATCTGCACCTCATCCTGTAAATCCGCTATCGCAGTTTTCTCATTTGTACAACTTCTGATCACACCAACTTGGCTGGGCTGTTCTATAACTTTCTTACGCAAGGCCTCTTTCTCTTTTTCGAGCAAAGCAAGTTGCACTAAGAGGCTTTCTATAAGCTCAGCCTGGTCTTCGTTATGATTGCTCTTGGCTGTCACATGCCCCTTAATGTCATACAATTCAGACGGATATTGATTTTCAGGGATATTAACAATATCAAAAACAGGTTCGATGACTGGTTCGGCATCGCTCGAAATGCGCGCGGCATGGAGCGCATATGGATCTATTTCATCTTTAAGCGTTTTAGCAATCACATTTTCAGCAGGAGCGACTTTATGATCACTCGATAAATCTTCACGTTCAACAAGATATGCATCACCGAAATCATCCGGCTCAGCATAAAATGGAGTATTATAACTCTTAGGAGGATTTAAAGCCTGATCCATTTTGCGCTTTTCCGACAGCGGGAGAGCATTGATAGTCAATCCTGAACTTGCTTTATTTAAAGACTTACGTTTATCAGTCGTATCAACGCGATCATTGCTCGCAATCTCGAGCTCATAATCATCATCCTGCTGAACAAACGGATTTAAATCTGAAAACAACCTTGAAACAACATTATCATTGCTCAAACCTTTTGAACGATTACGCACACAATCTTCTATCATTGCGATAGGAAAGCCATGCTCAGCAGTGTCGATAACATAGAGCGTTCCATCGTAACCAATAAGTGTTTCATCATTGTTCTGCAGCTCCGTCAATAACGTCGTATTATCACCGATAAAGACCTGAAGTTTATGACCCGATAAAGCAATTCCGGTCGTTTGGAATACCAAATTTTTGTTGAAGGTAATATCAACCTGATACGTGTTTCCGGTTGAATACTCCGAAAATGATGAAAAAATATCGAGCATCAGATGATCTTCAACAGTATTGCGTTGCAAAACAAACTCGTACCCCTCAATAGTCGGGCTTTTGAAAGCACAAGAATTACTGCGTGAAACAACCTTTTTCCAACCAGACTGAAAAGATAACTCCCTTAACTCTTGTGCAAAAGAAGTTGAATGGCTAGTCAGCACAAAGCATACTGCAAAGCCTAGCAACTTAAAAGATTCAGAAATTTTTACCTTGGCAAACATAGAATTATGTTTCGTAAGAAGATTCAATCAATACTAATATAAATTTGTTCAACCAAAAGGGCAATGATAATAACATTTAGACTAGATTTATTTGGGAATTTATCCAATAATATGGTTAATATATTGATTGGAGCATAAAATGTTTAAAGATCCTTACACCAAGTTTTTTATGAATTCAGCGCCACCTGCCCCCCCAACGAAAAGACGCAACACGCTACATACTTCAAAAAGATCCGCGATAAAGTACGCAGAACTTCTGACAAGCGACGAATTGCTTGAAATGCAAAAAGAAATATCTGGCCCATTGACCGGAAACAAAGACAAAGAAAAACAATCAGATTTAGGCAAAGAAGCGCTTAACAAGATTCGCAAAAGTAACTTTGGTCCAACATACTAGAAATAATGATTATTTTATATGCGTTTATAAACTGGTCATTGATCAGTTTAATTTTCCTGACGCGTGCCGAATTTAGCCTCTCCGCACTCTCGATCAACTCAATAATATTAATATTACCCGACCTAAAGTTTTCTTCATTCAAAATCTTTAACGCCTGACTCGTACGAATTTCTTCTTCTGTAGTGGTCAGAATTCTTTTATTGGCAACGATCTGATTATAAAAAAGTTTAGCATCCCGGATCAATTCTTTACGCATACCCTCTTGACGGTGCTCCAACTCTTTTATTTGAGAGGAAACTCTTCTTTTTGAGTAAGTATTCTTAAATCCGTCAAAAATGTTATAGCTCAATCGCAAACCGCCTGAAAGCTCTCTATCAAGCCCCACACTCCCTCCGTCATTATGTGATTGGATGGCATTAAGTTCGAATTTGACTTCAGGTAAATCAGCAGCTTTTTGAATCTTTAACTGCTTTTCCATCGCCTCCACTTCATACTGACTTGCAATCAATAATGGATTTTTGCTTTCCAACGCCTCAGTGTAGTATTTAAAATCTAATTTTTCAGGGTTTAACTCTTCCGGATAAATTGTAACCACCTTTGGCGGTAATTTCCCGGTCAAAAACTCCAACTTGCTTTTGGCATCGCTGTAAGATGACATGGCTCTATTTAAATCCGTAACAGCAAAAGCAAGCCTGGATTTCGCGTAATCCAATATAACTTTATTAGCAGCGCCTTCAGCAAACTGAATTTGCACATACTTCAGTGTGTCTTGAATTGATGCTATTAGCTCTTGATTTTGCTTAATCTCATAATCATAACGCACCATCTCTAAATAATATTCAATCGTATCCTTCATGATGCGCTCTACTTCGGATTGTGCTCTCCAAAGCGCGGCTTCATTCAATTTTTCGCGGCGTCTGGTTTCATTAGTAGTCTTAAAACCGTCATAAAGAACCTGCTCAAGAGTAATGCCGAATGAGACATTGTTCGTCGCATCACTTTTTGGCGGATCTGTCCCCGCAGAAGGGTCAAGGTACTCGCGTCCCGCCGCAACATTCAGATTTACTTCAGGATATAAATCAGCCTCAGACTCTTTGATAAAATTCTTTGACTGATTATAACGCTCCCACGATAATTCTATGTCAGGATTATTGTTCAAAGCGAATAAAACAGCACTATTTAAAGACAATTCTACCGGTCTTTTCATGATCTCAGATAAACTATCTGCCCTCACATTTTGATAAAAAAAAGACAAAAAAACTACAGTGATAAATAGACCGAAAATACGCATTATTCTGTTTCTTTAATTTCAATGATAACCCAATGATCACTCTCACCA
>CAZWXC010000372.1:0-3699 GCA_964637935.1 uncultured Flavobacteriales bacterium
TGCCCTGCTGCACCATTGCAGGGGGCAATTGTCCGGCATTGGCGGTGTGACCAGACCCGGAATTGTGCACCGGATTGACAAGGATACCTCCGGATTGATGGTGGCGGCCAAAACCGATGCCGCGCACCAGGGCTTGAGCGCCCTGTTCGCCAAGCATGATATCGAACGACGCTATATGGCGATCGTCAACGGCAGGCCCAATCCTGCCTCAGCGACGATCGAGGGCAGCATTGGCCGGAGCAATGTCAATCGCAAGAAAATGGCGGTTGTCGGCGATGACCGGGGCAAGTCGGCGATGACCCATTATACGGTCAAGGAAATGCTCGACGGGGCGGCGCTCGTGGAATGCACCCTGGAAACGGGGCGCACGCATCAAGTTCGGGTCCACATGACGCATATCGGCCACAGCCTGATTGGTGACCCGCTTTATGGCACTCGTCGAAAATCACTGCTTTCCAGTCGAAAAGATATTCAATTTGTACGCCAGGCCCTTCATGCTGCTAGTCTTGGATTTGTTCACCCCATAACGGATGAAAAATTGATGTTTTCTATCGATTTTCCCGACGATATGCAGGAACTATTCATGAAGTTGCGTGTATAGGTAACACACCTTATATACGCTTTTGACCAAAGGGTGCTTAATGAGGCCCGGCGGCACAACATAAGAAGGAACGAAAATGGCTAATGGTAGCAATGTTCCGGCAAAAATCCCTGCCTTAGGGGGGGACGCGAGCCTGAACCGGTATCTCTCGGAAGTTCGCAAATTTCCGCTATTGACCCCCGAACAAGAATATATGCTGGCGAAACGCTATTCTGAACACAAGGATCAGGAAGCAGCCGCCCAGCTGGTTACGTCGCATCTGCGACTCGTCGCCAAGATCGCGATGGGCTATCGCGGCTACGGCCTGCCGGTGTCCGATCTGATTTCCGAAGGAAATGTCGGCCTGATGCAGGGCGTGAAGAAATTTGAACCCGATCGCGGTTTCCGTCTGGCGACCTACGCGATGTGGTGGATTCGTGCATCGATCCAGGAATATGTGCTGCGCAGCTGGAGCCTCGTCAAGATGGGGACGACCGCTGCCCAGAAGAAGCTGTTCTTCAACCTGCGCCGGATGAAGAATAATCTCGATGCCTTTGAGGATGGCGATCTGTCACCGGAAGACGTGAAGAAAATCTCTACCGATCTCGGCGTTGCCGAGCACGAGGTGGTCAACATGAACCGCCGGATGTCGATGGGCGGCGACGCTTCGCTGAACGTTTCGCTGTCGTCCGAAGATGGCGACGGTGGGCAGTGGCAGGACATTCTCGAAGATGACATGCCGCTACACGATGAGGCCATTGCCGCATCCCAGGAAGCCGATTTCCGGCACGAAATGCTGTCGGAGGCGATGGGTTCGCTGAACGAGCGCGAGCAGCATATTCTGGCTGAACGTCGCTTGTCGGAAGATCCCAAGACGCTGGAAGACCTGAGCAAGGTTTATGATGTCAGCCGCGAGCGGATTCGCCAGATCGAGGTCCGCGCCTTCGAAAAGCTGCAGAAAGCGATGCTGCGCATTGCCGGAGAGAAGCAGCTTCTTGCAGCGAGCTAGTGCTCCGGACTGATTCTGAAACGAAATAGCGAAGCGCCCCGAAACAGCATTTGTTTTCGGGGCGTTTTGCATTTAGGCTACCGCAATGCGGGCAATCAGGTTTCTGTTAAAACTGGTGGTATATTTTCTCCTGATCACGGTCGCGTGGGTCGGCATATATGCGATTGTGCCGCCGCCGATTACCGTGACCATGATCCTCGATGAAAATGGCATCACCAAGGACTGGACCAGCTTCAGCGATATGTCCCCCAATATGGTGCGCGCGGTGATCGCGGCTGAGGACGGAAAATTCTGCAGTCATGACGGTTTTGATACCGAAGCGATCCAGAAAGCGATCGAGCGCAATGCCCAGGGCGGGCGGATAAGAGGCGGATCGACGATTTCCCAGCAGGTCGCGAAAAATGCTTTCCTCTGGCAGGGCGGCGGCTTTTTCCGCAAGGGACTGGAAGCCTATTTCACCTTCCTGATCGAGACGATCTGGAGCAAGCACCGGATCATGGAAGTCTATCTCAATATCGCGGAGACCGGCATCGGAACCTACGGCGTGCAGGCCGGTGCGCAACGCTATTTCAACAAGGATGCGAAAGATCTGACCGGGATCGAGGCGGCGCGCATTGCTGCCGCCCTGCCCGCACCCAAGCGACGCGCCGTTAATGGTGCAAGCGGCTTTACTCGGCGCTATGGCAATACGATTGCGGCGCGGATCAATGTGGTGCGGAACGAGAAGCTGGATAGCTGCATCTATAAATGAACGTGTTCCTGCGCAGGCAGGAGCCCATCTTGTGACCGGCTAGCAATACACGATCGTTTTGAAAGCGCGTGATGGTACCGACAGGTGCAACACGACCTTGGCTTAATCTGGAGATTTCAGGAGATGGACCCCGGCCTTCGCCGGGGTACAATCAGGCGGCGTCTTCTTTTTTCGCCTTGCTGCTTTTTGCGATCACCTTGATCGGCTCTTTCGTGCCGGCGACAACATCCTTGTCGATCACAATCTCGTCCACGCCTTCGAAATCGGGCAGGTCGAACATCGTATCGAGCAGGATATTCTCGACGATCGAACGCAAGCCACGCGCACCGGTTTTCCGTTCGATCGCTTTCTTGGCGACCGCGACCAGCGCGTCATCGGTGAAGGTCAGACCCACGTCTTCCAGTTCGAACAACTTGCGATATTGCTTCACCAGCGCGTTTTTCGGTTCCTGAAGAATCGTCACCAGCGCGTCGACATCCAGATCTTCGAGCGTGGCAATCACTGGCAAACGGCCGACAAATTCAGGAATAAGGCCAAATTTCAACAGATCCTCGGGCTCGCCCTGGGCCAGCAGTTCGCCAACCCGGCGCTCTTCCGGAGCGGCGACATGAGCGCCAAAGCCGATCGACTTGCCTTCGAGACGGTCGCCAATGATCTTTTCCAGACCAGCAAAGGCACCGCCACAGATGAACAGGATATTGGTGGTATCGACCTGCAGGAATTCCTGCTGCGGATGCTTGCGGCCGCCCTGTGGTGGCACACTGGCGGTCGTGCCTTCCATCAGCTTCAGCAAGGCCTGCTGCACGCCTTCACCCGACACATCGCGGGTAATCGAGGGATTTTCCGCCTTGCGGCTGATCTTGTCGATTTCGTCGATATAGACGATGCCGCGCTGCGCCTTCTCGACATTATAGTCGGAAGCCTGGAGCAGCTTGAGGATGATATTTTCGACATCTTCACCAACATAGCCGGCCTCGGTCAAGGTCGTCGCATCGGCCATGGTGAACGGCACATCAAAGGTCTTTGCCAGAGTCTGGGCCAGCAGCGTTTTGCCGCAACCGGTCGGGCCAACCAGCAGGATGTTCGATTTTGCCAGTTCGATATCACCGGACTTTGCGGCGTGATTGAGTCGTTTGTAATGGTTGTGAACGGCCACCGACAACACGCGTTTCGCGCGCTTCTGACCGATCACATAATCGTTCAGTACATCGCAGATTTCCTGCGGTGTTGGCACTTCGCCATCCTTGCGGCCGGTAGCGGCGCCCTTGGTTTCCTCGCGAATGATGTCATTGCACAGCTCGACACATTCATCGCAGATGAACACCGTGGGTCCTGCAATCAGCTTGCGGACTTCATGTT
>CAZWXC010000373.1:0-3699 GCA_964637935.1 uncultured Flavobacteriales bacterium
TGGAAGTGAAGAGATAAAAACTACCACGCCATGCTCTGTTTTCTCACCAGTAGCGAGGCACAATATCAACACGTTTGATTTCTCAGAATTTGAAGATCACCCAGGTATTGGGAGTATGCGAATAGGGCTAGATTTCGTTATAGACGCTATTCCGAAGGCTCAAACTAAACCAAATTCAAGAGTGGATAAATTAGAAAGACCAACAAGTAAATCAATACTTGTTGTTAAAAATAAATGATACGTCATGGAAAATAAACCAATCGATCCAAAACTATTAGGTCGGAAGAGTCTTAAAAATCTTTTTGCCGTTGGAAATCGACCTAGCTCAGAAAACTTTGGAGCGTTGATAGACTCTTGTTTAAACAAGGTTGAGGATGGAATAGGTAAAAACAATGAAAACGGTCTTATGCTTGCGCCAGAAGGGAATGATTCCGAAAAGCTAATGAGCTTTTATGATAGCATCCAAGATCCACTGCCTCAGTGGAGTTTGGAGTTGGAAAAAGAAAACGGTTCAGGTTTAGGTATTTATGAGCCGATATCTGAATCAGAGCAAAAGAACAGGCTGTTTTTTAAGAAAGGCGGAAATATTGGTATTAACTCCATGAGTCCAAGAACTAAGTTGGAAGTGTCAGGTGTATTAGCCTCTGAGAGTCGAATTGGGACTTATAAATTGGCTACTGTGCCAGCGGATGGGAAATGGCACGATATACTCTCCGATCTGAATGGTTGTGTCGCATTTGAGGTTATGGCACAAGTAGGGAAAGAAAAGAAGGGTAAATATGCATTGCTCATCGCGCAGGCGCTAAGCACTTTTGGAAATTCGAAAAATAAAATATCCACAACTCAAGCTCATTATGGTTGGTGGTGGAATAAGCTGAATCTAAGATGGAGAGGATCTACTTATAAATATTCTCTTCAACTGCGCACGCGTTCTGATTATGGTTCGGATGAGCAAATTCGTTTTTATATCACGAAGCTTTGGGATACTGAGATCATGAATCTGTTTGACTCTGCTCTTCTATCTGATTCAGAAACTTCTATTCTAAACCCTGAATAAGAGACAACTTAATATGGCTGAGAATCTTCAAAAAGGATTTATTTCAAGAAAAGCAAAAGGTTCAGGCGACTATCGAAGGTTCTACCTGGAAGGGATGGACTTAATGCAAAAATTATCGGGGGGTGTATGGACCGATTACAATGAGCATGATCCAGGAGTTACAATGCTCGAAAACCTTGCGTATACGCTCACCGATCTACAAAACAAAACGGAGCTGCCGATTAATGATCTTTTGGTCGAAGCAAAAGGTGCTCCGCTACAATCAGGAGATAACGGTTTTTTTATCCCATCAGAAATTCTCACAACCAATCCGATAACTGCCAATGACTTTAGAAAATTGATCATTGACAATATAACTAACGTCAAAAATGCATGGATTGATTCCGAGAGTTGCAAATCAAAAGGAGGTGATTTTGGAATTGAAGGATTATATGATGTTTCTATCGAAATGTTTGATTATCCCGAAGACCCAATAGCTTTAGAAACAGAAGTGCAAAGAATAAAGCAAGAAGTAAAGCAAGTTTTTCATGCTAATAGAAACCTTTGCGAAGACATTTATGATGTTAATATAAAGAGCCCTTTCAATATTAGGTTAAAGTTGAGCCTTACATTGCGAAATGATGTAAATGGAGAAGATGTTTTCGCTAGATTATACTTTGAAATCAATGATTACTTAAGTCATGAAGTGAAATTTAAAGCACTTTGGCAGCTGCAGCAAGAAAGTAAATCTTTGAATCAAGTATTTGATGGTCCTCTTCTTTCTTCAGGTTTTATTGAAGACTCGGAATTAGTTCAAGCGCATCTAAGTGTTGACACCTCGGATTTGATTAAGATCATTTCTCAACTCGATGGTGTTTTAAGCGTAAGAGCGTTTGAAATGATGCATGTGGATTCTGATGCAATACATCAAACATTTAAGTCTTCAGCAGATTCCAAATTAACAATTCCACTTGATTCTGCGCCTAGATTGTTTTTCCCCCTTGACGCAACAGATATTTCTTTTCATAATCAAAATGTCACGTTTCATCCAAATTTAGATCAAGTAAAGAAGCAATTAGCATACCTCCAATCAAAACTTTATAGCAGTTATAAATCGGTATCAAATGCTTTGAATAAGCCACAGATTCCAATGGGAACATCTCATGAATCGCGTACATTTTATCCAATGAGAAAGCAATTTCCATTGATTTATGGTATTGGTGAATTCGGTTTACAAAAAGGATTGGATCCTGCTCGATATGCACAAGCAAAACAATTAAAGGCTTTTTTATTGCCAATGGAGCAGGTGATGGCTAATTTCTTGGCCCAAATCACCCATATTTATGATTTGTATGACGTTCATAATGGAGAAGTGAATTCCTATTTTGTAGAACAGTTACCAGATATGGATGAGTTGAAAGAGCTTATCCAAATGGATCAGGTGCAAGATAGTTCAACAATGAAACACTGGATGAATATCCTGAGTCAATTAAATGAGTCGTATGATGGAGAGGCTATTCAAAGGTTGAATAATGCTGCAAGCAATTTGCTTTCACGTTTTTCAGAGTATTTTCCGACTTACGCGTTACGGAAAATTCATGACGATAGTTTTGGCAAGCATCAAACTAATTCAAATTTTGATGAAAAAGTCTTACAATGGAAACGCAGGCTTGTCATAAATTATGGAAGATTAAGCTATAATCGAACGAGATCTTATGATTATACAGAGCCAGCGTTATTTAATAATCAAGATGGTGATGAAGATTCGAATAAAGCGCTTATACCAGGTTTAGTATTGAAAATTTCGGCTCTTCTAGGAATAGAAAATGTGGCGCTCAGACCTTTGGTAGATCCAATTCTTAATGCTGATATCCGAATTTACTCAAAACAAGAAGATCGAACTTTTCTTGGGGAGAAGTTAGGTTTAGAAAATCCATTTGATGACGATTCAGCTATTTTAGCCATAGACGATGTACTTATTATAGACGAGAATGTAGAAAATCTTCGTGATGATTTTTACTTTATTGGAGCAGAAGAAACGTTGCTCGAGGATGCTATTCGCTTGGGGTCGAACATTGAAAATTTTGACATCCGGCAAACAGACCGTGAAAAAGAGAATTTGTTCTATGTGCTTTTACAAGAAAAAGGCTCTAAAAAAGCATTAGTTCATATTTCAGGTGATGCAGTTGAGGCAAAATCATCCGTGAGCTTTGCTTCTGACTTCTTACAAAAATTAAGTTCAGACAGCGAGGGGATTTATTTGATTGAGCATATATTATTGGCTCCACCTTATCATTCGTCCAAATTTGGTTTTAGCTTTTCTATTCACCTAGAAGAGGAAAAAGAAATTCAATTTAAACATGAAACATTAAAATCTCATAGAGATAGAAATACCAATTTAGAGGCAGTGCTGGAGAACATGGGAGGTGATAACGATTTCCAGTTTAAGGTGATTGGTGTTGGAAACGATTTTAAAATTCGACTATTAAACAAAGAAGGCGACTCTTTGGCAATATCCGATCCAATCTTTAATAGTTCTGTAGAGGCTGAGCGCGTAACACAAATAATACTAAGAAATGTCAAAAGTGGTGAGAAAGGTAAGGTAGCGAAAACACCAAAATACTTTGCCTCATATGGAACCGGTAAAGAAATTGAGGAAAGTT
>CAZWXC010000374.1:0-3697 GCA_964637935.1 uncultured Flavobacteriales bacterium
GATTGTTCATCAGAATGGGAACCATGGCCTTGGTTTACTTCGCCTACGAGCGCAAAAACTTGCCAAATTTCTATGGTTTGAGTTTCAAGAACCACAATTTCAAACCATACTTATGGCTGCTATTGCTGATGGTGCCATTAATTGCAGGAGCCGCAACACAAGCTGATTTTTTAAAAGCTTACCCCGCTTTTAAACCTTGGAAATACGAATCTATTTATGGGCTGAGCACCAACCAAATGGCTTGGATTTTTGAAGGCTTTTACCTTTTCGACTTTATCAGAGTAGAAGCCATTTTTCGAGGTGCATTGGTCATTGGTTTAGCGCGCTTTCTGGGCAAAGACAGCGTATTGATCATGGCTGCGCTCTATTGCGTTTTTCATTTTGGCAAACCACTTGGCGAAACCATAAGTTCACTATTTGGCGGGTATTTATTGGGTGTAATTGCATTGCGACAAATCAATATTATAGGTGGCTGCATTGTGCACATGGGCATTGCAGGCTTGATGAATCTTGCTGCACATATTGCGCATATGCTAAATTCGTAGCCACAATCACAGTGCGTATAACTATCCTAACAGAATCATTTTCAACCCAATTTGTATGAATCTCTTTAAAAAATCACTCGCTTCAATTGCATTTTTCTTGCTTATTAATTCAGTGTATGCCCAAGAAAGAAGTCGTGAGTTCTATATTGCCACAAATAACTTCTTAAGCTTCAATCAGAGTATAGAATACAAATCGCAATTTGGAGAAAACAGGTATTTGAGAATCAAGTTGGGCAATTTACTAGCGAGCCGCACACATATTTCTCCTAAAATATCAAATATGTTTCCAACAAACACTTCATACGCTAGTTTCAATTCATCCTTCGGACTAGAAAACAGAAAATCGCTTTCCGATCACATTACTTTTTACAAAGGGCTAAACCTCATACTGGATGGCTCGTTGGATCAACAATACAGAGACGACCCATTTTACCCTGGTCGTTATTCGCGGTTTAATATTGTAAATATTGGGCTTGCTCTTTCAACTCACTTTGGATTAATGACAGAAATAAAGGAAAGATTCATTTTAGGAATTCATTATGAGCCCACCATCGGAGTTAGTGCTAGAAATGAAGTAGTTACATTGAGGTATAACACTTTTATAAATTTAGGTCCAAATCAAGTGAGACTCCTTATTGGCTTGAAGTGGCACAAAAAGCCAAAAGATCAATCTTCTAAAACGGAAGATCCTACTCCTGCAAAGTAGTTTTCTAAGTCTTTCAATGTTTCGGGTGCAGTATGAATGTCCTTAATCAGTTTGCCTTTTTCAAGCAACACAATGCGCTCGCAAACTTCGGTCACATGAATAAGATCGTGGCTTGAAATAAGCATGGTAACACCTTTATCGTGCTTTAGCTTTTTCAGTAAATCTTTCAATCTAAACTGAGTAGAAGGATCGAGATTCGCAAAAGGCTCATCTAAAATCAGCACTTTAGGATCAAAGAGAAGTGCGGCTGCAATACCCACTTTCTTTTGGTTTCCTTTAGATAAATCGCGAATGAGTTTTTTCCCGCCAAGCACTTCGCCATTAAACAAGGTTTCGAAATAAGCCAGCTTTTCTTGTAAGTCAACTTTGGTAATTCCGTGCAACGAAGCCACAAAATCAAAATATTCTTCGGGCAATAAATGTCCAACCAAGAAATTTTCATCCAAATAACTTCCCGTAAAATTTTTCCAATCGGAAGAAGCGCTGGTGTTGCTGTTTCCAATAATTATAGCGCCTTGATCAGGTTCGATTAAGTCTAAAATACAGCGAAAAAGAGTGGTTTTTCCAGCACCATTATTGCCAACTAAGCCGAAGCTTTCGCCCGAAGCAATGGCTAGTGAATCAATATCGACAGCGGTGTATGAACCAAACTGTTTTTTAAGGTTTTCGATCTGTAGTTCCATAATTACCCGTTTCTAAAATCTGAAGCTATTTCGTGTCGTTTTGATTGCAGCCAAGAGGCCAAAAGTTTCACCCAAAGTTTGGTACCAAGAATTCCGGCCAAGCCTATGATGGCCAAACTTGCCAACGCAACATTGGTTGTCGCAAACACATTAATCAATGCAAAAACAACTACTGGCAAACCTAACGATGGCAGAATGAGCAAAAATTGGCTTGCGCCCACACCTTGCCAATTCATCATCGAGCTTTGAGACAAGTCTATTTTTTTTGGATTGAATGAGCCAAAAAACATGACTACATGCGCTGTTATCCCAATATTGAATAAGTAAACACAAAAAATGAGTAGTAAAATATTGGCTCCGAAATAGATGTACGGAATACTCAAAATCATGCAAACTGTCCCTACCACCGCAAAAATCATGTATTTGCTCAAATAATATTGTTCGAAGCTTACTCTGCGGGTGAGTATATGATCGAAGTGGCTTCCATCCCACCCTAACAAATACTGACCATAATTTAGGATAAACATGCCCGTAATGATGATCGCAAACATGATATAAGCATAGACTTTCATTGGAGTTTCTTCTTGTGTAAAAATGATCAGACCATATCCTAGAAACAATGCAGTCATCAATAAAACTGCTCGTGGCCGTTTATTTCTCCAAATGAATTTAAATTCCAATTCGGTCATTTTTCCGACCAAACCAAAGCGTGACAAGAAGCCATCGCCTGCGTAGCTCACTTCTTTGTCTTGTCGTTTGCTGATGCGTGACAAATACAAATTGTTTTTCAGAAACGTAAAGTTGATCCAATAAACCGAACCAAGCAAAACGAAAGGAATCAAAAGGAGAATTGGATAATCGATAAAGCCATTGAAAAGCAAACCCGAAATCATAAAAAAGTCAACGATTTCGAAATACGTAAGCCCACCAACACTACCAAGTACTGCGAGCAAGCCAACATAAATGCGCCAATCAACATCTGCCGTTCTTTTTAAATATATAGCCAGATAATTCAGCGCAAAAATCAGCGTAGAAATGCTCAAAACCCAGCTTAGTGCAGGCAAAGCATCAAGGTTTTGAAACACTTCGTACATGAAAGGTCCGAGCACCAAAAACTGCAACATATTGAACGGAGAAAACACCGTTTTCAAAAGCATGAAATGAATCAGTTTTGATTTGCTAATAGGCAAATGCAAGAGCGGTTGTATAGCTAAAGCTGGCAGCTTTTGCATAAAATATCGAACGACAAAGTCTACCAAGAAATAGTATATCAGAAAGCGGTTTAGCTTTCTCAGAACCCAATCATCAGGAAACAATTTGTTCGTGACCCCATCTATTGGCACTTCCATTAATATGTTGTCAAGTAGAAACCCTAACACCAAGAAATTGGCTGCCAAATAAAGAAAGGTGAGCACCAAAAACAGGTTTACCAAAAGGTTTTTATGCAGCACTGGCGAGCGCAATGCCGATTTCCATTCAAGCCTCAAAAGTTGCACAACCGTATTCATAGAAAACGAAAAAAAGAATTAATCTGCACAACTACTGAAAATATGGACCAACGGTAAAAATTGGATTTAGAACGACTTATGAACATAAAAAACGATTAATCCACAGATTATCAAAAACACGTTTTTTTCGGGTTGCATCCCATACCTTCGCACGCAATTTGACCGAATTGCAATTCCCACTGAATTATGCCGAAAGACACATCCATTAAATCCGTCCTGATCATAGGGAGCGGACCAATTGTAATTGGACAAGCC
>CAZWXC010000375.1:0-3686 GCA_964637935.1 uncultured Flavobacteriales bacterium
AAATTCAAACCTATTTAAGACTTTATCTAGAGATGATTTGTGTGATTTTAGTAAACAAAAATCTGCGAAACTCATAAACCTAATATTCCTTATACTTTCCTTGTAAAAAAAACTTAGATATGATTGGGGCACATTATCTCTACTTAGAAGTTTTGAGTATATCTCGGTACAGTATTTTACTCGGATAGGTGCCGATATATGATCAATATGCAATTCATAAAATCTGATTTGTGATGGCGTATGTTCTAATCTATTTTCACCTTTTTCCCAATGTATGATGCATGTAGCACTTTCTGAAGCTTCGAAACTAAATCGCTCGGCAAAACGTGCACTAAAATCAAAATCTTGATGACGCAGAAGCGTTTCATCCCACAATATTTGGCGAGCACAAACAGTTTTGTAGAAGTGTGTAGGCGTGGGTGCCTTACCTGTAGTTAACAAGTAATCCAACATCAACTCTTTTTCACCTCTTGGCCTGCTCAGTCTTAGGATTCTCTTTTCACCATCATCCACATAGGCACTTCCAAAAACACCATCATATTCATTTTCTAATAAAAAAGTAAGTTTACTTTCTAGATGATGAGGCAACCAAGCATCATCGCTATCTAACATAGCTACGAACTCACCCTTTGCATTTTGAAGACCAATATTCCTGCAAACATTTGCATTTGATTCTATTTTGGTATTCAGAAAATACTTTATCCTATTGTCTTCAAACTTTTCTGTGACCAATTTAACATCCTCTGAAGATTTATCATCCACGACCAAAATTTCAAAACTCTGGTAAGTCTGAGACAATACGGATTTAATAGCACGAGCAAGCTCCGTTGATCTGTCTTTTGTAGGAATAATAACACTGATTAATGATCCTTCATTCATTAAATAGCCTCCTTTTTAAAACCACTTTCTGGATCAAATCGATGATAAAAGTTAATTAACTCATCTTTTGGTAGTTCCCACCAATTTGATGCCAGTAATTGAGCGATTACGTTTGGTTGAAATCTAAATTTCAAAATCTTAGCAGGGCTTCCAGCTGCAATTGCATATGGAGGAATATCGGATAGAACAACCGAGTTTGCAGCTATTACCGCGCCAGTCCCAATCGTAACTCCTGATAATATAACACAATGAGTTCCGACCCAAACATCGTTACCAAGCCTAATATTGCCTTTTGAAATAATATCATTTCTCACTCCATCATTTATCAAGTTACGGTGTATAAAATAACTCGTCATTTTTGAGAAATCATGATTAAACTCCTGAAAAGTCACGTTTCTAGCTATAGAGCAAAAGTTACCGATTTCAATTTGATTTATTGCCGAAGTTAAGTCCGTATTTGGGCCATTGATACTTGTGTTTCTACCTATGCTAATCTTGCCATTGAGTGAGGTACCATCAATTAATCTAACATTATCTCCCAATTCAATCTGACCCGAAAGTTTGGCACTATCAATCTGCGCGTTGCTGCCAATACGAATTTTACCACTCATTGTCGAATCATTTATTATCGCATGATTCGCAATTTTAATCTCCCCAGTAATTCTTGAGTTTTGAATTTTGCTATTAGAAGCTATCTCACCAGAAGTCAGATTGATTTCATTAAACTTTAATAATGATCTCAGCTTCTTTTTAATCGCTTTCATATTAAAATGCTGTGTTTATTAATATCAATCCATAAATCCAAGCATTCCTTATCCGTCAATGAACGCGATTTAACCTTAACCTCGTATTTTGCCTTCGCGTTCGCTGAACACATATCATAAACCCAATTGTTATTTTCTTGATTCATCCAAAGCGAAAGAGGGTTTCCTACACCCACCTTGTATGTTCTGGTTCTCAAACTTTCAGGAATTTTGCCTATTTGTGATTGTCGCAAAACAAATTTCGTAAAGCCTTCATTGAGCTTTGACTCGATACCTATACCCATAATATACTTTACCAAACGATAATCCATAAAAGGCATTCTAATTTCAACACCATGCATCATTCCTGCTCTATCAAAATTCCTTAAAACAGTCGGCAAAGTCGTTCTTGTAAACTCCAACAAGGCAATGTTTAAGTCTTCAGAATGATTTGATGGATTAAAAATTAAAGTTGAACCAGCATAGGCCTTTGATATTTTAGCATTATTACTTGGCTTAATGAACTTTTTAAGCCTACTCCATACGCCAACATTCATTGAATCTACTTGTTCTGCTATCCTTAGGCTAAACTTTTCTCTCAACTTGGGGTGAACCATTTGGGCTTTCACAGCTCCTATCTTAGCTGCTAAGTCTCTATCACCATTCTGAATGGCATTGTAAAAAATACGATCTACCATAGAACGGTAACCAAAAAGCATCTCATCTACTCCGTGCCCATCCATTGAAACGCTTCGACCGTCATTTTTCATAGCCTTGTAAATTTCTGAAATAGCCAAAATCGGAGAGGGTGAATAAGCATCTAAGATTTTCTGACTTGCTAATATTTGCTCAGCAACATCAGCCTGATGATGTTTGACTACGTTTAGTTTTTGATGATAAAACTCGGCAGCTTCTTTTGCGTAGTCCAGTTCATCTGATTCGAGCCCCTCAAAACTTACGGTGTATGCTGCGAGAGAGTCCCTTTGAATAAGGCTTTCTTCTGAACGAAGCCGATTCACATAACCAAATACAGTTGTTGAATCTAACCCACCACTCAAAGCCGTTGCAACGGGAACGTCACTAATCAGCCGAAGTTTTGTGCTATCTCTTAATAAGGCGTCAATATGTTCTATTGATTCTGACAATGAGTGGTTACTTATTTCGATATGATCATCGATTCTCCACCATTGTTCAACCTTCAATAAATCATTCGGCTTCAAAAATGCCGAATGACCTGGTAAGATAGATTCTACTCCATCAAAAAGCGTTTTTCCAGCTCCTTCCAAGAATGTTGAATCTGCAATTGATAGATCTAATTCATCTGGGTTTAACGTTCTCGAAAAATCAGCTAGGTTTTTGAAAGCTAGCGTTTCACTTGCGAAAGCAAAAAGCCTATTCGGCAAAAAATGATAATAAAGGGGCTTAATTCCAAAACGATCTCTGGCTAGAAACAATTCTTGTTTAGGTTCATCCCAAATAGCAAATGCCCACATCCCATTGAATCTATGAAGGCACTCCTTTCCCCAACGGTGATAGGCTGCTAAGATTACCTCGGTGTCCGTATCAGAGCGAAAAGCATAGCCGTATTTTTTCAGCTCATCTCTTATCTGTATAAAATTGAAAATCTCACCATTGAAAGTAATGGTCAATTGACCATCGGCATAAGTCATGGGTTGCTTACCTGCCTCAGACAAATCTAAAATGGACAATCTACGATGTCCCAAGGCTAAGGTGGCGTTGTTGTGAAAACTGGTTCCAAATCCATCGGGTCCGCGATGTGACAAACTATTATTGAAGCGTGTAATTTTTTGTTCTTCAACCTTACTACCATCCAAATGCCATATTCCGGTGATTCCACACATACTTCTACCAAGGTAAAGATCTATTCAGCAAAGCTGATAATTTTTGATTTGGGATTCTGTAAAAGTCTTCCAATTGCTCTTCAACTGCAGCCGGAATTCCTGATTCATATTTTCCCTTATTGCTCAGCTTTTGCGCAATACTGTGTGACTTTAAACCTAAATATACGTGAACTGCTCTAAGAGTACCATCAAAATCTTGATT
>CAZWXC010000376.1:0-3681 GCA_964637935.1 uncultured Flavobacteriales bacterium
AAATTTCCGTGGAGCTATGATGGCGCTTTCACGGCCATTGCAGATGGTGGCAGCATGCACTTGACCTCCATACAATTAGGAAGAATGTTCAAAATCGCGCTTGACGCGAATGGCAATCGCACTGGCTACAAGCGTTTTGACCCAATTGGAGGAAGCGGTTATTCCTTTATTCATCCTTGGGCAATGGACCCGACAGACAACGGAATTGTGTATTTACCGATTGGGAATAAATTGTGGACCAACAACATGGTAGATGAATTGCCAATTGATAATGGCGCAGATTCCATTAGCACGGGTTGGACACAATCTGCCTTTTCATTTGTGGGCAGCGGCAGCGCAGTTGGCGTGTCCACTGCAAATCCACCTCATCGAGTTTATGCTGGCACTTCCGGTGGCAATTGCTACCGAATAGATAGCGCACATACATCCAATCCGATCTTCACGAATGTGACCAATTTTTTAAGTGGAACTGGAAACTTAAACTGCATTGCTGTTGATCCAGAAAATGGCGATCATGCCATTGCTGTATTCAGTAATTACAATGTTCACAGCATTCATTTTACTGAAGATGGCGGCCAAACTTGGTTTAGAGCAGGCGGAAATTTAGAGGCTGAAACACCACCAGAAGGTGCGCCAGCAGATTTGTACAGCATCAGTTCGGCTCCTTCGGTTCGTTGGGCCAGCATCATGAATGTAGAAGGCGGCAAGGTTTATTTCGTTGGTACAAGCGTTGGTCTTTTCGCCACGCGTGACTTGGCTTACGGAACAGATCGCGAAAGCGATGCCACATATTGGGTACAAGTAGGGAAAGAAGAAATTGGAAATACCGTAGTGATGATGCTCGATAGCCGCGCATCAGATCAATTGTTGGCAGTAGCCACGCATGGTTCGGGCATGTACACCGCACATATTCCAAACAACTGGAACATCACTTCGGTGAATAAAATAGCGGAGCAAGCAACAGAAATGAGCATTTATCCAAATCCTGCAAAGGATCAATTCAAGATTGAAACCAGCGCTTTCGCGAATGGCAATTTGCAACTCACTATGACCGATCTTCAAGGAAAAATGGTGCTTTCACAAAAAATTGGTTTTGTTAAAAACAAGCCTATTTCTGTTCAAACCAACGCTTTAACCAGTGGCATTTATTTGGTTCAGCTTTCGCAAAATGGGAAAGTGGTGACGGAGAAATTGGTGATCGGTAATTAATCACCAATGGACTCAAACAACTTGTATTTGAGCTCGTTGCCTCTAAACGTTTTTAAGAAAATCGCTTCTGCTTGAAATGGAACACTGCCTTTGTTCCAAAGAAATGCCTTAACAGCAACTGAGTCGTATTTGCGAAGATCAACTCCGTCAATACACCAAGCTACACGTTGAGTTGTGGAATCTGGATTGTAGGTCTTTTTCAATTCTGCTTGGAAAGAACCAATGGAAGTTTCGCCATCAAAAAGCTCCACCACCATAGCCGCATCGGGCATTTGCGTGGAGCTGTAAGTAGCGCCAATCCAGAAGTTTTGAGACTCATTCACTTTGAGTGTGTCTTTCAAACCAATTGTATAAGGATTCTGAGCTGTTAGTGCGCCCATCGCAGAGTCGAATTCAATCACTTTATGATAAGCCTTTCGGCCAACAGTATCCTCGCGATTACTGAGCAAATAAGCTGTTCCACTTTGGTAACCTCTTATTGCTTCAATAAAAGGATATTTCCAAAGTAACGCAGATAAATACTCTTGTTTTGAAGATGGAGTTACAACCACCATCACGGTATCTTCCTTCAAGTCATCTACAAAGCTTTGGTAAGCATTATTCTCCCAAAAATCCCAAGGAAAATTGAGGTTTGAAGTATCCAATCCGTTTTTATCCGCCATGAGTTTTACAGCATCTTGGCGCAAATCAAATAGCAATGCTGGGCGATGCTGCAACTCGGCTGCAAACTTGAATGGCCCCATGTATTCGGTGCTTTGATTAAGCGCTTTGTGTTTTCTCCCTATCCAAACTTGCGCACTTCCAAACAAGGTGAAGACCACTAGTAACAATGGCAACTTAGGCTTAGGAATAACAATAAAAGAGGTGATGAAGAAAATGAAGAATGGATAGGCAAAAAACGCTGTCCCAAAATGTAAAAGTGGATTTACATTAATGGAATAATAATAAGCAACGGTAAACGGCAAAACACAAGCAACAACCAGCACCAATCTATAAAGCCAGTGCCGCTTTTCCCTTGGAATTTGAGTAAACCCTATTGCTATACTAATGAGCAAAAACGCTGGTATCAGCCAATGATAATGAAACACAAACTGTATCACTTGCCACCAATAATCCGACTTAGGCTTTTGCAGCCACTCGCCTATTCCACCAATTTCAAGGTGATTCATGGTGATGGACCAATGCGGTAAAAACAGCAAAAAAGCCCAGCAACTGGCAATTAAGATGCTCTTCTTATCTGCTTTAGATTGCCAAAGCCACCAAACAAACGTGGCAATAATCACCTGCAACAAAGCAAAATAATGAGTGAGTCCAGCAAGTGCCATTGCAATTGAAAACACCAATAAATCGAGCGCTCTATGGTATTTTTTAAAGTTGACTAATCCTAAAAAAGAGAGTAGCACGAAGAATAATCCGAAAGAATATGGTCTAGCCCATTGCGAATAAATGATGCCATATTGCAAAATAGCAAGCAACATGGCGGAAGTATATCCAGCGCTTTCACCAAAAAGCTTTTTAGCAATGCTGAAGCCGAGCCAAACAGAAAAAACGCCAGCTATTGTGAAAGGAAGTTTGACTACCCAAGGTTCAAAACCAAAAATTTCGGTGTAAATCCAAAGAAAAATCTGAGTTAATGCTGGATGACCGTCTATGGCAACACCTTTTGCTATTAAAGAATCAAAATCAGAAAAACGAGTACGAAGCAAAGCGCTCAACTCATCATGATGGTAGTCAAAATTTGAAATTCCTCCCGCTCTGAACCACGCTGCTAAAAGCAAAATAGTTAACAAAAGCCAGTTGTCTTTCAGCCATTTAAGCATTACTTAATTGCCTTTACGTAAATAGATTGGTAATCATCATTGCGAGGTGGAAAAGCTGGAAAACGATCTAAAAGTGCTTTTTCATCCATGCGTTCTACTTTGCTAAATCCAGCTTGGTTCAAAGTCCAAGTCAATAAGCCGAGATCAAATAAATTGCGGTGTTCTAGCTCTTGATGAAACATATCGTTCATAAAATGCTGATCGGGCAAACCGCCCAAATTCCAATGCGGCAAGCGCGCTTGACGGTCTTTTACCATATCGGTGCTTTGATGCTCTATGTATGAACGAGACACTTTTTCCATATCTGGTGTCGAAAGCCAAATTTCAGCTCCATCCTTCATGGTTCTATGGCATTCTTTCAGTAAAGGAATCAACTCATCTTCGATGGTTAAATGCTCAATAACATGCTGACTTACAACGGCATCAAAATGATTGTTTTCAAATGGAAGCACTCCATTTGCAATGTCTAAATTGATATCGCTATCCCACAAATCAACATTAAGCCAGCCATTAAGATGACGATCGCCACAGCCTAAATGAAAAAGCGTTTTGTCGGTTTTAAACGTTTTTGGCGCAGTGATTCTGCACTTCCAGCGCTTGTATTCAAAGCCTAACAAGCGCAGCAATTCCCACTGGCGCTTCGATAGTTTTT
>CAZWXC010000377.1:0-3670 GCA_964637935.1 uncultured Flavobacteriales bacterium
GCTGACGCTATGGGTGGCGACATGAGAAAACATCAGAGCCTTGGGTTTAGCGATTACTTGACCAAACCCGTAAAAAAAGGAACCTTGGCGCAGAAGATCTTTTATTGGACAAATCCTAGTTTAAAAACTGACGCGTAAAGCTTTCTACATAGCTTTTCATGGCAATTTTCTTGTCTTCTACTGGCAAATGCACTGGCGGACCTTGGGGCGTATTATTGGCATCAACTACGTAGATTTTTCCATCGCCATTGTCGCGCAAAACGTCTAATTCGCCATAATCAAGGCCTGAAGCTCGAGAAAAACGAATTAAATCTTCTTGTTCCTTTTTGCTTAGCATTGAGTTGATATCCATTACCAATTCAGCACGAAAAGGTCTGTTACTAAACTTCACTTCCAACTTCCTAAAATTGGCATACAAATGCGGTATTTCGTTTTTCATAATTACAACGCGCATGTCCATCACTTCACCTTTGTCATTGCTAGTGTCTACCAGTTTTTGATAAATAAAACCTTCATCTATTTTAGCAATTGGGCAAGTGATTTCTTGACCATCGTGCACCGCATTGGTGATGCTCTTTTTTACAGCGATTCCATGGAAAGTTTTCGGGTCTATTTTACTGCAATAGCCCATTGCCTCGAGCATTTTAGCATCTACATAGTCTTTTCCAATGTCTCTGCTTTGGAGGTTAATTACCGAAACACTTTTCAAGTTTTCTAGCCTTTGCCATTCTTTTCTTCGTGTGCCATATTCCCAAAAAACAGCCACCTTGCCCACTCTGCTTAGTTTGTTGCTTACTTGCCACCCCATTGCTTTTGTAATGCGATAAATGGTAGAACCACGGCTTGGAAAATGGGGATAACAAACCAAGGTGTTAGGCCGCTTTCCGCTCAAAATATTTTTGAAATAAAAAATCACAACTCCAAGGTCTTTGGCCAACATTTCTGGCCAAGGCATTTCACGTCTGTATTTATTGAATACTCCGCGTTTAAATTTTGGTAGGAAATACATTATTGAAGTGCTTCTTTTAAAAGTTGGAGTGTTTCGGGTGCATCCCAATTTACCGCGCCATACTGACGAAAAACCACCACGCCTTCCTCGTTTATCAAAAAGCTCGCTGGTAATACCTTATGATTTAGCGGGGTTGGAACATTGGTAAGCAAGCGGTAGTGGTTCAAATCCAAATCGGCTTTTTTCATATAAGTCAGAAAAGCTTGCTTTGGCTCAGATGTAACGAGCAAAAACTCCACATTTGGCAAAGCTGTTTGAAGTGTTTTTATAGATGGCATTTCTGCTAAGCAAGGCACACACCAACTGGCCCAAAAGTTTATGAAAACTGGCTTGCCCTTAAATTCAGTTAAATCAAAAATTTCACCTACAGCATTTTCAATGGATATGGCACTGTTGTGAATAGATTCACTATAAGGCGCAGCCAATGTGGTATTTGGCTCATTGAGCTGCCATTTGGTGAATTGTACATTTATCCAAAGTGGAAAACCACTAAAGTAGACAAAGGCTAGAATGAGGAAGAAAACCAGGTTTTTAAACCAACCTTTTTTTCTTATCGTTTGAAAATTGCTCAATGTTATTACCCTAATTTTTCACCGTTTTTGCACGGCATATTTGGAGCAACCAAAACTACACCTTCTCCATGGTAGATTCCTAAAATCAAACACTCGCTCATAAAATTTCTAATTTGCTTTGGTTCAAAATTCACCACCCCCAACACCTGCTGGCCTTTTAGGTTTTCTAATTCATAAAATGCAGCGATTTGTGCAGAAGTCTTTAAAATACCTACTTCTTCTCCAAAATCTACCCACAATTTATAAGCAGGCTTTCTGGCTTCTTTAAAATCTTCTGTTTTTATGATGGTTCCGACCCTTTTATCTAGGTCGAAAAAAGGATCGAACCCAACGATCTCCTTTTTCATTCGTTACTAGTTATAAATATTCTTACTAAATTCGACAAAAACCTAATTTTATGCGATTACTATCTACTCTATCTCTATGGATTATGTTACTGGGAGTTGTCAATGCACAAACAACCGTATTCAGTGACGATTTTGAATCTGGCCTTGCTGGCTGGACCCTCACAGGCGATTGGGGCCTAGCCACCTCCCAAGCTTTCAATGGTACAAATTCTTTGGCCGACAGCCCAGCAGGATTTTACCTAAACAATGTGAACTCAACTGCTGCAACCGCTGCTAGTTATGACTTTTCAGCAGTAGTGGACGCGAGCTGTCACTTCAAGGTAAAGTATGATATCGAAAACGGATTCGATACTTGTTATGTTGATATGAGCATTAATGGTGGTACCACATGGCAAAACATCGATTTCTTTAATGGTGAATTGAATTTAACCAATTGGCAAACCAAAGACATTTCGCTAGGTGGTGCCGTTGGCTCAAATGCAGTGAAACTTCGCTTTAGAATGTTTACTGACGGTGGCTATGTCTCAGATGGGATTTTCATTGACAGCTTTAGAATCGTTACTTCAAATGTTGACAATTCACCTCCTTTTATTGTTCACAATCCACTGCCACATTACGAAGGACAAATCGATACCAATTTTAGAGTGGCTACAATTACCGATTTTTCTGGTGTAGCTAGCGCCATTTTAAGCTATCAA
The DNA here is from genome assembly GCA_964637935.1 of uncultured Flavobacteriales bacterium. GTDB lineage: Bacteria > Bacteroidota > Bacteroidia > Flavobacteriales_G > Salibacteraceae > SHAN690. Next base: position 2,627 of record CAZWXC010000377.1, read on the forward strand.
GTGGATGGAGCTGCAACCATCTCAACTATCACAGCAATAGACACCACTGGAAACAATTACACCTTTGCTATCCCTCAGCAATCGGCTGGTTCTTTCGTGAAATATTGGATAAATGCAACCGACAGCTCTGCCCAAGCAAACACAATTCAGTCAGATACATTTGAGTATGTAGCAGGAAATTACGTAAAGCATGACAATGCTGTTGTCACTTTTATTGATCCTGTTGGCACTGCATCTACTTTAGGTTATACAGGAATAGCAAATAGAATGTCTCTACCTGGAAATACCACTATCACAACAGCTTTGGTAAGAACTTATACAGATGTGAATAATCCTGCTGATAGTATCGAAATACATATTTGGGCAAACTCAGGTGGTAATCCCGGAGCAGATCTTATCCCGCCTATTACTGTTTTCCCAAGTGCTTCTATCAGTTTCCCTAATATCATGACCGTTTTAGACTTAAGACCATACGCAAGCATGCTTGACAGTCTCCAAGGTGATGTATTTATTGGTTTCCTTGTGCCAAATGGCAATACCTATACTACTATTACTTCTGGTACTGGAAATGGGCGAGGAAGATCTTGGAATGGCACCTCTTGGACCACAGTAAGTACAGCTTATACCTATCATTTTAGGGTGGTAACTGATGAAATTGCTGTTGCACCAACCGCTGCGTTTAGTATTGACAATACGAATGACCCAACATTCGAATTTACGGACGAAAGTGTGAACAACCCCACTTCCTGGAGCTGGGATTTTAATGGTGTCGGTGCTAGTACAATGCAAAATCCAAATTTCACGTTCACCACTCCAGGATTTAAAAATGTTTGTTTAACGGTGAGCAATTTTGTAGGTTCAAACACTCATTGCGAAAGCATTACTGTAGTGAATTCAGCTCCAGCAGCTAATTTTAATTACACAAACGTCACTGATCCTACTATTCCGTTTACCGATCAGAGTTTGTACAATCCACAAACTTGGTTTTGGGATTTTGGTGACGGATCTTTTTCAACCGACACGAATCCTACGCATACTTTTTTT
>CAZWXC010000378.1:0-3662 GCA_964637935.1 uncultured Flavobacteriales bacterium
ATATTTCAGTTTCTCGAGCTCTTCCATCCTATTCATCTTCTTTTCTGGGTGTTGCTTTTTTCCTTTTGAAAATTCCCCTGAAAAATTCTCCAAACGTGTCAAACTCTTTTCGATAGAAAACTCCGACACCTTGAGTATATGGACTCTGGTTCACATTCGTTGGATTGTAATTGTTGGCCTCGTTATAAACCCTACCGCGCAAATTTCCTTCTTTGGTAAACTTGTATTCTAAATTGAACTCACCCGCCACGTTGTTTGACTGTGAAGGAGTTGGACTTTCGCCCAAAACACTTCCATTCACTTCCAGCAATACTCTATCGTTAAACAATTCGGTAGAAATAGCCACTTCTGTTTGATTAGCATTTACGCCATCGCTTGGTCTATAATTCACTCCAACATCAAGGTTATCAAAATATTGAGAAATCAAATTGCTAAACTGATTACTCAACACTTCATACCCGCTATTCAACGGTGAAGATGCCGCCAAAGAGCTGTTTACCCTTGTTGCAAAGCTGTTGGTGAGCAAGAGTGAAAACGTTTGTCTGTTGATTTCTTGTTCGTTAGAAGTGGCAGGATCAAGTAATTGATTTGCAATATCTGATGACTGAAGACTTGGTAGATTTATTTCAAAACCTATATCAGGCGAACTCAATGTATTGGTCATATTTAAATACACATCCACCGGCATGCGTTGATCATATTTTGCGGAATCACTATCGTTTACAATACCAGCCACCAGCGATTTTGGTGAAGCACGCAATTTATAAATGGCAGACAAATCAATTTTTGCATCATAAGGCGAACCACTCCAAGTTAAACGACTTCCAGGTTGCACGCCAAAGCGCTTATTTATAATATTTTGAAGTGTAAAAAGGTAGTCTCCACTAGCTATAACATAATCACCATAGATGCTAAAAGTGCCCTTGTTATCAATGTTCATGAGAATATCGCCATTACCCAACACTTTGATAATATCACCCACTTGTTGGTCAAAAATGATTTGAACTTGAGCGTCATTATCTACTTCTAATTGAAAGTTGAGCGATAGTCCCGAAATATCTTCTGCAATTGTTTCTTGCTTTTGTTTTGTGTTTTTGTTTTTTGGTTCTACAAAGCGAATAAAATCAGCTTGACCAATACTGGCTGCATCTGTCAATGGGATATTAAAAGAGGTTCCTTTTTCGGTTTTAACGTCCGCATCAATATTGGTTTGCCCAATAAAACCGTCAATATTAATATCCCCAGAAACGATCGCTGTACCGTAATAATCTTCATTATCAGCTAAAGTTGTATTTAAACACATGAAATCTCGTGCATCTACAAAAAGATCATAGTTGAAATCACTAAAATTAGTATGAAATACACTTGCCGTTAAATAAGCCTTAGAGTCGTTTTCATCCGTCAATGGCACCACGTCCATCCCAATAAAATTGGGTTTAACGTTAATTACCCCTTTTTGAATTCGATATTTCGTGTTTAGATAATTGATTTTAAGGGCAAAGTCAGCTAAACTTAATTGTCCGTTCAATTTAGGTTCAGAAGCCATACCAGATATGCGGATGTTACCACTCATGTTTCCATCCAATTCCGAAGTGAAATCATTGATAAATGGTTCTAAAACCGAAGCCCTAAAGTCTTTGAACTGAGCGTTTAGAGCCAATTGATTTTTTTCTACGAATGGGAAAAAATCTCCTGTTACGTGCACATTTCTGTCACCTTTATAACTCAGGTCTAAGTTTAAGCCAAGGGCTTTTTGGTTGATTTTATATTCAGACCTTCCTTCAATTGTTCCAATTTCAAACCCATCAACAATAAGCGAATCTATGCGCACATCAGCATCAGCCACAAATGATTTTTTACGCTGATACATGTCAATGGCTCCATTAAAAATTCCCTTAAACTGCATTTTGGTAATTCCAAAATTCGAAATGTAAGCCAAGTCAAAATTTGAAACATCAAATACCAAATGCTCATTTGTGGTTTCTGACCAGCTTCCGTTGCTTGTAATATAGCCAGATGCGCTTCTGAGGTTTAGATCTTTTATCTGAATGTAATTCGTGTCAACTCGCAACGAAGCTTGTTGCATAGATTTCCATTGAACACCAGCTACTCTTATCGCCAGCTTATTAAGCTTTGCGTTTAGCAAAACGCTATCAGATCGGTAAACCAGCAAATCAATCAAACCACTATCTGCTTGGCTTGTTTCATTAAACCAGCTTAATTTTGAAGACAATGAATCGTTTGAAAGAACTGAACTAATATTGAAGTTTTCTAGAAACAAACCATCATTTGCCTTGAATTTAGCGCACGTAAAATCGATCAATAACGAATCATTACTTGGAACAACAGAAATGCGATTTGAGTCGAAAATGTAATTAGCATAACTCCAATTTAGTGGAACTACATTTAATTTAAAGTCACTATTTTCTGCATCTACACTACCATTTATTTCTAATGTATCCTGCCAATAAATTTCATCAGAAATTAATCCTACGATGGATGGATCATTGATCAATTTAATGTTGTAATCAAAAACTTGCGAAGTGTCTTTTCCAGCAAGCATGTTTTGATCAAAAAGCCTTGGCAGATAAGGCTTTGCCACTTTTATAAAAGCATAAGGTAAATCAAACAAATTGGTTGAACCCGAAATATGAACTTGGCCAATGGTCGATTTTAGTTCGATATCGTGTCCGTTTTCTATCAACTGATCTACCAATGTGATGGTGTCAACTTGTATCGATCGTTTAGGGTTAGAATAAGACAAATTAGTCACAGCCAAATTACCAAACAAACCTTGAAGTGTTTTGCCTTTCATATCCAGAGCAAACTCAGCACTCAATTCACCGTTGGTGTCGCTTGGTACTAGATTAAGGCGATCTAAGTGAAGCTTTGAAACTTTGCTAACGCAAGAAATTTGCGGAATTTCGGTTTTGAAATTGACCAATCCGTTGAAATCTAAAACAACATTAGAATCATTAATGGCAACATTTCCTTCGAAAATCTGACGATCTAACACACCATCAATTTTCACGTTTTTATACTGATAACCAAGCAATTCAATGCTCTTCAAACTTCCCTTTCCATTGATGGCCATGGTTTCGATGTCGGTTCCTTTTCCATCTATGTTTAAATCAAAAACTATGGACTTTACTGATGGTTCAGCCTCTATCAATTGTCCCAACTGAAAACCATTCGAGGCTAAATTTCCAGAATACTTCAAAGTATCGTTCGGAGATTTCACATTTATATCTGCCTTTATTCCGCCCAAAGCGGTTTTACCATTTCCATAAGCCACAAAATCGGTAAGAAACCCCACGAACGAACCCTGAAAATCTAAGTAGCCAAATCGCTTTACTTGATCTGGTAAATCAAGCTTTGTCATTGACTCTCCTGTAGGAATGTTGAGCATTTCGATGTCAGAAACTGAAGCATACAATTGATCAAAATCGGCATCAAAAAATGTGGCGTCAACATCTGGCAAACCTTTTATTTTGATTTTACCTGAAAGATTTCCTGTTTTTCCGAAAGAGAGATAATCCAAATTGGCTTTGAGATTAGCAACCGTTCCACTTGCCGTACCCACCAACGTAAGTGGCGAAAGCATGTGGTCAATATTTTTACTAAAAAAAGCAACATCATGAAAATCTACTGTCGAGCTATCT
>CAZWXC010000379.1:0-3656 GCA_964637935.1 uncultured Flavobacteriales bacterium
AGGATTTTGCCGAATACTTTTAGAAAACCTCTAATTAATTCGGCCAAAAACGAAAAAAAGCTATCGAGTCCAGAAGCCATATTACGAGTTGTATTTTTTGCTCCATCTGAGCCAAGCTTCGCTCCCAAGTTGTTAATCTCATCCTCAATGGTTTTTCCAATATTATTGATGTTAACAGGCTCGCCTTTCATGCTGAGCTTTTCGGCTGTGGTGCGTGCTGCAGGCACAATAAACCAGAGAATAAAATAAAGCAAAGCACCTGACCCAAAAACAATAAGCGAAACAGCCATAAACAACCTTAACCAAATGGGTTCAATGCCAAAATAATGGCCAACACCTGCGCAAACTCCACCTACCACTGCATTGTCTTGATCGCGAAACAAGCGCTTTGATTTGTGGTTTGACTCAGCGTAATTGCTTGAAGCGTCTTGGTAATCTTCCTCCGCTTCAAATTGCTCCGGTTTACCCATAATAGTTATGACGGCTTCTACATCTTGAATGGTTACCACTTGCTTATTGTTGGCCAATTTTTCAAGCAACAATTCTGCAATTCGCAATTCAATGTCTGTGATTATTTCATCCTTTCCAGGGCTTCGTTCATACAGCTTACCTATTTGATTTAGGTAAGATGATAACAGATCAAATGCATCTTCGTCAAGGGTAAATATCTGACCACTTAAATTTACTTGTACGGTCTTTTTCATGTTAGTTGGTGGGTTTGTTAGCTAGTAAAACGTTTTCAACGGCTTCTTTGAGTTCGCCCCAAGAGGCTACCAATTCATTGTAAAATTGATCTCCTTCAGCTGTAAGGCAGTAATATTTTCGGGGTGGTCCAGTTTTCGATTCTTCCCAGCGGTATGTAAGTAAACCGCCATTTTTTAGTCGGCTCAACAGTGGATAAAGGGTACCTTCTACCACAATCAGCTGAGCATCTTTCAAGGCTGCCAATAAATCTGACGGATAAGCTTCCTCTTTTTTGAGCAAAGCCAAAACACAGAACTCGAGGACACCTTTTCTTAACTGAGCTTTTGAATTTTCAATATTCATGATTTCGTATTGCAATGCAAATATATATGCATTACTAGGTAATATGTATTACATAGTACTATATGTTTTTCAACCCGCACACTTAATCAATTGATTTACAGATCAAATAATTTAGAACTAGCACATTCAATTTCTAAGAAAACCATAAAAAAATTGATTTTTTAATTTGATTCTAGATGCGATATTTGACACCGAAACCAATATTGTTATGAAAAAGCTACTTCCGTTTTTGATTGTTCCTATTCTGTTTTCGTGCGTGTCTCAGAAAAAATATGCTGAGTCAGAAAGTCAAAATAGCGCTGCAATCGATTACGACAAAAAACTGGACGAGATTTTGCAAATGCGAATGGATGCCGGCAACCGCGATGAGAATTTGCTGTATGAAATTCAGATGCGCCAAATAAAAGAAGAAATAGCAACCATGAAAACGCTGAATCAACTGGTTGAAGAAGGCACTATAAAAAACATCAGTGTTGATGAGTTACAAGAAATAATAAGAAGGCAAAGCGAAGAAAGAGCTCACATGAGTGTTGTGAACGAGCATGATATGATGAATAGAATTGACACTCGCAAATCAATCGAAAAAGAAGCAATTGTTATGCTCGTGAATGAGCGCATTGTTCAAAAACATCCAACCGTTTCTGTTTCTAATGTTTTTGAAACATGCTTAATAAATGTTCCTAACTCCGTGCTATTTGGTTCTGGAAACAGTGTGACCAATGAGGGACTCGATATTCTTAAACAAATACGTCAAACTGTAGATTTTAGAGAAGGAATAAAAATCTATGTGAAACTGCCTATGATTGGAAATGAAATACAAGATGAAGATCGCAAGAAGGGCAATTCGATTTATCAAGGATTAAAGAATGTTTCGGTAAGAATGCAAGAAGATATTGCTATTGAATTCACAACTGAAGGAAAAATAGGCGATGTAATTTTTGAAATTAAATAGAAGAACTCAACAACAAAAAAAGGCTCGTTTTCAATTAGAAAACGAGCCTTTTTTTTAATCTCTTGAGGCTATCTCATCAAAGTAATACTTCCTCTAAATAACTGGCGATCAACATTCACTACAACACCATCCCTAAATTCCATTACAAAAAAGTACGTGCCTGTTGCAGCATTTTGCCCATTTACATATCCATCCCAACCGTAAGAAATGTTGTTGCTAAAATGCACCAATTGTCCCCATCTATCATAAACTCTAAGATCGTATTCATAGATATCACAATCTGATTTGATTCTCCAGATATCGTTTAATCCATCTTGATTAGGACTGAAAACATTGTCGTAAGTCACTTTACAATCAATGCTTGGACAAGCCAATTCATTTAACTGAACGCGAACCGAAGAAACTTTACTGCATGCCCCAGCAGTAACAGTGACGCTATAAAGTTTATCCACATCATCTGTAAAAATAGTGTCAGAAGTTTCGCCAGTATCCCACAAATAAACCGCTCCAATGCTCGGTGTTGTTGCGATTAACAAGATAGAATCGAGGTAACAAATGGTAGTGTCATCTCCCAAATCTGTAATGATTTCTCCGTTGAACACTGCGTTGAATGTATCAATTGCAGTTCCGCAAGCATTAATGGCAGCTAACCAAACTGTTTCAGTACTATCTACTTGATAGGTTAACGTGGAGGTAGAATCGCTCCAGACATAGCTGATGCTATCGTTTTGCGGTCTTACAAGTGTAATAGATTGGTCTAAGCAGTTTACTGTATCTGCAGGTAACAAATTTGATGTTGGAACTGGAAGAAATACCACATTGACAGTATCTACAAGCGTATCGCACACATTTAGGGCTGTAAAAATGTATTGATCTGATACCGAGATTGCAATAGAATCGACCAATTGTCCTGTATTCCAAACAAAACTTGCAGGAACATTAATATTTGCGTCCAGCGTAATTGTATCTCCTTGACAATAAGAAGTATCAGGGCCAAGATTCAATGTAAAAGGGAAATCGAAAGAGACAATAACTGTATCAAACAAGGTGTCGCAAACACCAGAAATTTTCACAGTAAGAACTGTGTCTTGACCAACGGTGAATGTTGGGTTAGTGCTAGCATCTTGCCAAAGAAACTGCGCATATGGTTGATTCACATCATAAGTAACAGTATTACCAGAGCAAAGGGTGGTATCAGCACCTAGATTCAATGTTGGTTGCGGGTAAATCCTTATGGTATCTGTTACTTCTGTCAACACCGTGCCTACCCATTTTTTGAGCGTTACCACAAAAAGTCCTGTATCAGAAAACACATGTAAAGGCAAGAAAACAGTGGTGGTATCATTGGTTCCCGAAGCTGGGTCACCAAAATTCCAAAGAATTGAATCAACATTTACAGTATCGGTTGAGAAAACGATCAGATTTCCATCGCACGAATCACTAATAATAAATGTATCGAACTGCGCTTTCGCTCCAAAACTTAAGAGAAGGAAGAAAAATGGAATTAGGAGGCGCTTCATTTTATCAAAAAGTATTTGCAAAAATAGGATAGAGATTGCTGTCAATAATTGGTTGTTTTCCGCTAAAATCAAACTCTGTCTAATAGATCATTCAATTGGTCTAATTCTTCGCCCGTCTGCTCCCATTTCATCATGTA
>CAZWXC010000380.1:0-249 GCA_964637935.1 uncultured Flavobacteriales bacterium
AATCATTGTAATTGGACGAAAAGCCAAACGAAAAAAAGCAAAACGCTTTGACTATTTGCTTCGCTATTCCCAAAATATGCCGATTGCAATTGTTGAAGCGAAAAAGAAATATAAATCTGCGGGAGATGGACTACAACAGGCAAAAGACTATGCAGAAATTCTTGGACTTAAGTTCGCATACTCAACAAATGGCACTGAAATAATTGAATTCGATTTTATTACAGGACTTGAAACCAAAATCACGAGTTA
>CAZWXC010000380.1:259-3648 GCA_964637935.1 uncultured Flavobacteriales bacterium
AAGAACTTTGGAATAGATTAAATCAAGTAGAACCTGTTCAACCTGAGATTCAAGAAACTTACCTAAAACCATTCTTCGCAACCCCAAACAAAGAAGTTAGATACTACCAGAGAATAGCAATTAACCGAGCAGTAAAGGCAATTTTAGAAGGTAATAAAAGAGCTTTGCTAACCTTGGCAACAGGAACAGGAAAAACAACAGTTGCTTTTCAGGTTATATATAAGCTTTGGAATAACCGATGGAATACAAAAGGTGAATACAGACGACCCAAAGTTTTATTTCTTGCAGACAGAAGCATTCTTGTTTCTGATCCACATGCAAAAGACTTTGCAGTGTTTGGTGATGCAAGATGTTTAGTCCCAGATGAAGGTTTGCCAAGTAGTCGTGAGATTTATTTTTCGACTTATCAGTCTTTAGCAGAAGATAGCAATAGACCAGGTGCTTTCAGAAAACTATCAAGAGACTTTTTTGACCTTATTGTAATTGATGAGTGCCACAGAGGAAGTGCATCGGATGACAGCAATTGGAGAGTAATACTCGACTATTTCAATACTTCGGTTCAGCTTGGTTTGACTGCAACCCCATTGCGTGACGATAACAAAGACACTTATGCATATTTTGGCAATCCGCTTTACATCTACAGTTTAAAACAGGGAATTGAAGATGGCTTTCTTGCACCTTATTTGGTTCATAGAGTTGTTACAGAAACAGATGCTACGGGTTTTAGACCAGAAGAAGGTCAGGTTGATGATAAAGGTGAATTAATCCCTGATGGTGTGTATTCCACACCCGACTTTGAAAATACCCTTTCTTATTTGCCGAGAACAAAGGCAGTTGTTAAGCACTTGCAAAATTTCATGGTAAAAAATGGAAGATTTGACAAGGCAATTGTTTTCTGCGTAAATCAAGAACACGCTGACCAGTTCAGAAGAGAATTCAGCAATCTAAACAGCGACTTGGTAAAGCAATATCCTGACTATGTAGTGCGAATCGTTTCAGATGAAGGTGATGTTGGAAAAGGACATTTAGGAAGGTTTATGGATATTGATGAACCTATTCCAGTAGTGGTAACTACAACTAAATTGTTAAGCACAGGTGTTGATGTTCCAACTTGCAAAATCATTGTGCTTTTTAGGATTGTCAACACTATGACCGAGTTCAAACAAATTGTGGGTAGAGGCACAAGAGTAAGGGAAGACAAAGAAAAACTGTTTTTCACCATACTTGACTATACAGGAAGTGCAACAAGAAACTTTGCCGACCCCGATTTTGATGGCGAACCACCTTTGATAACAGAAGATGAAATTGATGATGATGGAAACATAATTGACGGAGACGAATGGGTGCCAGATGACACTGATACGGAAGATAACGATTGGGAAGATGAAAATGGTGAAGACGATGAGCCACCAACGGGTGGTGAGACAGGTACTGAACCAAGAAGAAAATACTACATAAGCGAAGGCGAAGTAAGCATTGCAGCCGAGAGTGTTCAAATATTAGATGCGAATGGAAAACTTCGCACTATTCAATTTACGCAATACGCAAAAGAGCAAATTACTACCCTATTCCCATCAATTAATGAGTTCAAATCAAAATGGAACAATCTTGAAGAACGAAAACACATTCTTGATGAACTTGAAAACAATGGCGTATCAGTAGATCAATTAATGGAGATAACCAAAAACAAGGATGCCGACCCATTTGATTTACTATGCTTTGTTGCTTTTGACTTGAAACCGCTGACTCGAAAACAACGAGCAGATTTACTGAAAAAGAACAAGCCTGACCTTTTTCAAGACTTGAGCGAGAAAGCCCAGGATGTTTTGAACTTGATTTTGGAAAAATATGTGGAATATGGGCCCAATCAATTGAGACCCGATATTATTTCGGTTGACCCAATTTCAGAACAAGGTAACGCTTATGAAATCGTGAATGAATTTGGTGGAATTGACCAGTTCAAAAAAATAATTGAGGAAATACAAACCCTGCTTTATGCAGATGCAGCGTAAAAAGAAAATATGGCAAAGACCAAAAAGACAAAAGCAGTAAAACAAGAAACACCGGCTCAAAGGCTATCGGGCATTATCAAAAGTTGCCGCCAAATCATGCGAAAAGACAAAGGCATGAATGGAGATGCGGATAGACTACCAATGTTGACTTGGATAATGTTCTTAAAGTTCTTGGATGACAATGAGCAAATGCAAGAAGTTAATGCACAGCTTGAAGGCAAGAAATATAAGCCTGCAATAGAATCCCCTTATCGTTGGCGTGATTGGGCAAAAGACACAAACCTTACAGGAGACGACTTGCTAAATTTCATCAGCAATGAAAAAGTTATTCTATCTGACGGTAAAGAAAGAGCAGGTTTATTCTACTATTTACGGAGTTTGCAGAGTGAAAGTGGAACTGAACGCAAAGACGTAATTGCAACGGCATTTAAAGGCATTAGCAACCGCATGATAAATGGGTATTTGTTAAGAGATGTTGTAAATAAGATAGACGGCATTCATTTCACCAATAATGAAGAAATAAATACGCTTGCCCACTTGTATGAGAGTATATTGAAAGAAATGAGGGATGCCAGTGGAGACGCAGGTGAATTCTATACGCCAAGAGCTGTGGTGCGTTTTATGGTTGAAATGCTAGACCCCAAAATTGGTGAAACCGTGTTAGACCCTGCTTCAGGAACGGGTGGTTTCTTGGTTGAAGCCTTCGACTATTTAAAAAAACAAGCCAAAACAGTAGAACAACGACAAACTCTGCAAAGAAATTCAATCATTGGTGGTGAGCCAAAGTCACTACCCTTTCTGCTTTGTCAAATGAACTTGCTGTTGCATGGTCTTGAATATCCAAATATTGATAGTGGTAACAGCCTAAGATATCCACTAAAGGACATTGGCGATTCTGAACGTGTTGATATTATTATTACCAATCCACCTTTTGGTGGTGAGGAAGAGAGAGGAATTCTAAACAATTTCCCAAATGATAAACGTACAGCAGAAACCGCCTTGCTCTTTTTGCAATTGATAATGCGGAAGTTGAAAAGGAAAAAACCAAACTCCCATGGAGGTCGAGCCGCAGTTGTTGTTCCAAATTCAACTTTGGCAGGAAACGGCATTACAGGCAGAATTTTAAAACAGCTAATTTCTGATTTCAACCTTCATACAATCGTTCGTCTTGGCGAAGGAGTTTTTGCACCTTATACTGACATCCCTTCTAATTTAATTTTCTTCGATACCACTAAAAAAACTGATACCGTTTGGTTTTATGAAGTGCCCATTCCAAAAGGAAAAAAGAAATACAGCAAATCAAAACCGCTTAAATCTGATGAACTAGAAAAAGTCAAAAAATGGTGGAACAAAAGAGAAGAAGGTGAGAACTCATGG
>CAZWXC010000381.1:0-3634 GCA_964637935.1 uncultured Flavobacteriales bacterium
TCGCTCCAGGAATATAAGTTTCGGCACCCATGCGACCTAAATGATCAAAATGGGCAGAAAAAACTACCGTAGTGTCCGTTTTTCCGGGAATGATCGCACTGACATTTTGGGTTTTGTAGTTGGGTATGAATTCATTTTCAATATCCAATTCCACCGACTTAATTTTCTTAGGAAAAGAAGTTTTCAGGACTTCGATGATGGGTGTTTCCAATTCTTTTCGACCAACACTCCACGTTAGTTTTTTGTCGGTGAGCACAATGTATGCTGCGCATTTGAGTGGATTTTTTGGCAAATCAGAAATCAAGCTGTTGTAAGAAGCATTTTCGGCATCCAAATCAAAAACCACCACCGTGTTTTTCATTTCGGGTTCTTGAGCCATTTCAAAGATCTTAGCGCGATCTCCGGCCCATTTTGGTTTGAAATAAAGCACCTCGAACTTGCCTTTGGCGCTGCCAGAATTTGGATCGATGATATAATCGCGGCCTGTTTGCAGCACATTGCCGTTAAGCGAAACCATCATAGCACCAGGAAAAGTGTTTACTCCGAAGGAATAACTCTGCGTATAGCTTCCTTCAATAGGCTGTAAACCCAATCGAATGGCTTCCAATTCTAAAAAAGAAGAGGTTCTTACATCGCCAGCATTAACATAGCCACGGCCATCAAAAGAAGGCGCGCAAAGGGTGTCGATCAGTGATTTTACGTAGGTTACATTTTGGGCTTGACCAGCAATGCACCAAGCAAAAACGTGAGGGTAAGTAATTTGATTCGCATTATACAAATCTGCGAGAAACCAGCGACTTAAACGCTATCACGGTTTCATCTTCATCATTCCAATGGTATTTGTCGGCCAATTCTTCGTTGAGCAATCGATTAGCATCGCCTTCTGTGTCAACGTGATTAAGCTCGTCTACCGCCTGTTTAAAAGCATTCATATCGCCACCAAAAAGCTCGTTTGCGTACAAGAATTTTTCATTCAAACCAATGGCTTTCTTGATGTCGTGCAAGCGCGATCTTGAAACTTTATCGCCTAGTGTTGGCCTGTCGGTGTATCTATCGGCATTGGTTGGTTTGTCGGCACCAGAAATAGAGCGAGACATTTCTTCGATGGTGCGCATAATAGCTTCGTGGTCTTGCTCTGGCACTCGCTTGGCTTTTTGCGCTTCCAAAGCGCGTTGTTTTTCTTCTTCGGCTTCTTTTTCTGCTTTGAGGCGAGCAATTAATTCAGCTTCGCGCTGCGCAGCCTTAGCTTGGGCTTTTTCTTCAGCCAAACGCAATTGCTCTGCAGCTTCTGCTTTTGCCTTTGCTTCAGCTTCTTGGGCAGCGCGTTGCTCGGCTTCCGTTTGTTCTCTAATAGCTGATTGGTGGGCCAATTGCTCTGCTCTTTCGCGCGCTTCTTGTTCGGCCTTTTGTTGTGCTTCTAATGCTTGCTGCTCTTCGAGTTTGGTTTCTTCTAAGGCTTTGCGAGCAAGTTCGGTTGCGTTTTGAATAGCTGCGTTTTCCGCATGTTTTGATGCTTCTTCCTCTAGGCGAATTTGTTCATCAATTGCTGCATTGAGCATTGCTCTAAGCGTGTAAATCTCATTCTTCAAATCAAGCACTTCGGCTTCTTTTAAAGCAACTTTTTGAGCTAGTGATTCAAGACGTTCTCGCAATTCTTCCATGGCAGCAGTTTGGTTTAATAACGCAGAGCCAAATATCGTAATTGCGCAGAGGTGACTCTAATTTTATGCGTTAAAATTATTTTCATTGCTGCTTGTGCCCGAATCTTCTGCAGAATTTTATTGGATTGAAAGTTCGATTAGAAACAGACTAACCTTTAGTGATCTAGTTCTTCCACTTTTTCTTGGCAAAAAGTGGAGCAAAACCCAAAAACCTTTCAAGGTAATTTTTCAAAGCTTTGAAGGCTTTGAAAACCGTGGTTCTGTTTTTTGATCACATGCGAGAACGAGCTTACTTAGTTTTTGATCGTCCGCAGCCCGAATGAGTCTTTGCTGTTGCTTGAAGCACCAAAAACAGACCACTATTACTGCGAAAGGTTGAACCTAACATAAACGACTGCATTGTTTTTACGGAAAAAATTAAAAAAGAACACTCTGCAAAAGCGCTCGAGAAGGATCATTTAAACGATCAAAATGGCTTTGGTCACTTTCAGAAAAATGAAAGAATAGAATCCTTGGGCCAACACATAAGTGAACATTGCATATTTGCAGGCGATGTTTTTAGAATACACGGGCAGTAAAAGCCATAGATATGGTTGGGTAGAAGTAGTGTGTGGATCAATGTTTTCGGGCAAAACCGAAGAATTGATTCGCAGAATGAAGCGCGCTCAGTTTGCTGGTCAAAAAGTGGAAATCTTTAAACCAGTGATTGATACGCGGTATGACAAAGAGGCTGTGGTATCGCATGACGAAAACAGCATCATGTCTACACCCGTTGAGTCTTCTTCTAATATCCTGATTTTAGCAAACGATGCTCAAGTTATAGGCATTGACGAGGCGCAATTTTTTGACATGGAATTGGTGAATGTCTGTAATCAATTGGCCAATTTGGGCAAGCGCGTCATAGCAGCCGGACTTGATATGGATTACAAAGGCCGACCTTTCGGACCAATGCCAAACCTCATGTCCATTGCCGAATATGTCTCTAAAGTTCATGCTATTTGCATGAAATGCGGCTCGCTGGCAAATCATTCTCATCGGGTTATTGAAAGCGAAAAGCTTGTAGAACTTGGGGAAACAAGTGAATACGAACCGCTTTGTCGTGGCTGCTTTATGGAAAGTAAAGAACGCCAGAAGTATTCGCGGTAAACTTTACTTCAATTGCTTTTTGTAATTATATCCGAGGCTCACGTTCGTAGGTAATAGAATCTAAATCTACATGCCACCAGCCATTGTCATTTTCTTTAGGATCTTTGGTAATGATGAATTTTTTCATTCCAACACGAAGTTCATCGCCATTTTGGATTTTGAACTTACCACTGTTCTTCTTTTTGGTTTTACCAGTTTCCAAATCCTCTTGAGTCCAAACAGCATCTCCTTCTTCTGATATTTCTAGTGTTAGCTTATAACCCCAAGCATTACCCCAAAAGGCAAACCCTTGCCAAGTACCGATGTATTCATCATGAAGTTCAGCGTAATTGGTTTTATCGCAAGAATTAAAGCAAGCTAATGCTACTATTAAATAAATGATTCTTATTTTTTTCATCACAATGGTTTTATTTCTACTCTCATCAACCCTATGTGCCCATTAACTGAATTAGGGCTGGCCAATTTTATAGCTCTCGTAATTTCCACAACCTTTTCGTCACTTAAAGAACGCGCCTCTTCAAAGTCAAACAGACTTTTTCGCATCCTTTTGATTTGGGTCTTTTTCCCCCCAAGAAAAAAAGTTCGGTCATATTTAGATATCGCTTTCATCGCGCGTCCATAAGCATCGAATTCTGACCAATAGTCAAAATACGGCAATAACCCAACAACCAAGCATCTTTCCTTTCCAGTAGCTTGATATTTAACCGATAAATTTTGCCATGTTGAGTCCAATTTTTCAATCTCTAATGGTATGATTTGTCCAAACTTGAATGAGGTGTCTCGACTAAACTTGTCTTGACCAAATGATAAGCTGAAACCTGGTAGCA
>CAZWXC010000382.1:0-3631 GCA_964637935.1 uncultured Flavobacteriales bacterium
CATAAATCAGCACACTATCTACCTTAATTGGCGCGCACATGTTTGGCGAACTGCAATAAAACAGGTAGTCGTCTTGATCGTGCAAATGCATGTGAAAGCCTGTTCTTACTTCAAATATCTCGTCTACCTGACTTCTAAAATCGAGGCCAGCAGTCATGCTTCCCCAAAAATTTCCGTTCACAAATAAGGGTTCGTCCACCAAAAATGCTTCTCCGCCTTGCAGCAACTTAACCCATGGGGTAACATTGGTTTTGTTGCGTTGTGTGTTTAAAATCCAAGATGGTCTGCGGTAATCAATTTTAGAAATATCTAAGCCAATGATACTCTTGTTGTCTTCAAAAGGAAAGACTTCTCGAATGGTCATTGAGCTATCAATGAACTCGACAAACTTGAACGAAGGATTTTGTTCTACAATAAACTCAGCATCTGATTGCCAATATTCAAAATAATCGCCATTGGTTTTGTGTATGCGATCTACAAGGTTTTTGAGTGTGTAAATATTTTGCTCAATGATTCGACTAAATCGATCTTTTACCAAGTCACCCATCAACTGCACTTGAGATTCGCGCCCTTCGGTCACCTGCAAATTGTAAGAGCGCCATGCTACAAAAAAGCACATAGCAACCACTACAAAAAGTAGGTTAGCACTCACTATATCAGACAGTAAATGCTTTCTTTTCATTCAGGTTTTTGGTTAACGCTCGGGTTCATCAGCACGATTGCAATTCTAGATAATGGTAGCAACATTCTGCCGCTTCTACGCGGAAGAAGAAACAAAGTTTAACCTCTTACAAAAACCCATTCATTTTCTGATGACATAGGTTCTGAGTATAGGTATTCGTCAAACAACTTGATTTCGTCTACATCTGTAATTCCTTTACGAAGTACAAAGCCTGTCATAGCGCCACGTGCATGTTTGGCCCATGTCATCACAATCTTATATTCTCCATTTTTCAAATCTTTAAACACAGGTGTGATTACTCGACCATTGATTTTAGAAAAATCAACTGCCTTAAAATATTCGCTTGAAGCGAGATTAAGCAATACATCTGTATGTTGCTCTTTCATGGTTTGATTAAGTGCCGCTGTAAGCTTATCACCCCAAAATTGATAGAGGTTTTTCTTGCGCTGTATAGGCAGAGAAGTACCCATTTCTAAACGATAAGGTCTGATGCGATCAAGCGGGCGCAATAAGCCGTGCAGGCCGCTTAGGATTCTTAGATGATTTTGAGCAAAATCGAGTTGGGAAGAACTTAAATTTCCAGCATCTATACCTCGGTAAACTTCGCCACTAAAGGTGAGTAACGCAGGGCGGCTTACCTCAGCCGAAAATTCTGGTTCCCAGTCTTGGTAGCGTTGTGCGTTGAGCTCGGTTAAGTCTTTGCTCAGACTCATTAAACTCGAAATTTTCTTCTTGCTTAATCCTTTCAGTTTTTTCATAATCTGCTCGCTTTCTTCCACAAAAGATGGCTGTGTTGCTCCAAGTGCAGGAAGTGGCGATTCAAAATCGAGGGTCTTAGCAGGAGAAATAATCGTGATCATAAGCTGTTTTTTCTAATGAATTGCGAATGTAAAACCCGAAGGCGCGCAAATGGTTTTCTTTTGATTTTTTGGAAAAAGTAAAACTGAAGCAAAGCGGTCAAGCATGATTAGAATTTGAGCTTGTTTCTAATTCTCACGCAAAGCCGCTAAGACGCAAAAGTTTTTTTGAAGTTTGATCTTGATCCCAATACTTCGGGATGATCTTGAACTTGAACTTGAATTTGAACTTGATCTTGAACTTGCGCTTTCCCAATGTAAATCTCGATAAAGTCTTTTGCAAAGGCCACTCGATGTGACAGAAACGATTTCGGTTTTTTATTCTCACGCAAAGCCGCTAAGTCGCAAAGGTTTTTTTAAAGCTTGAATTTGAACTTGAACTTGATCTTGAACTTGATCTTGAACTTGCGCTTTCCCAATGTACATCTCGATAAAGCCTTTTGCAAAGGCCACTCGATGTGACAGAAACGATTTCGGTTTTTTATTCTCACGCAAAGCCGCTAAGTCGCAAAAGTTTTTTTGAAGTTTGATCTTGATCCCGATACTTCGGGATGATCTTGATCTTGATCTTGAATTTGAACTTGATCTTGAACTTGAACTTGAAGTTGAACTTGAACTTCTAATTGATCTAAAAACTTCGGAATAAAGTTCAAAAAATACTCCTTTCATCTCTGCCCACGGCTTAGCACCTTTGCAGGGCTTATGGCAGATATCATAAAACTCCTTCCCGACTCTATTGCAAACCAAATTGCTGCGGGTGAAGTAATACAACGCCCTGCTTCTGTTGTGAAAGAATTGCTCGAAAACAGTGTAGATGCTGGCGCGAAGCATATTCAGCTCATTGTAAAAGACTCAGGAAAATCGCTGATACAAGTAGTGGATGATGGCAAAGGAATGACCGAAACCGATGCCCGAATGAGTCTTGAGCGCCATGCTACTTCCAAAATTCGCTCTGCTGAAGATCTTTTTCACTTGTCTACCATGGGTTTTCGTGGCGAAGCACTTGCGAGCATTGCAGCTGTAGCGCAATTTGACATTAAAACCCGAGCCATTGGAACAGACATCGGCACGCATCTGGTGGTGGAAGCCAGCACGGTAAAAGAACAAGAAATCTGTGCCACTCCGGTTGGCACTACCATGGCCATTAAAAACCTCTTTTTCAATTTGCCGGCAAGGCGAAAATTTTTGAAAAGCGATCCGGTAGAAATGCGCCATATAATTGACGAATTTGAGCGTGTAGCTTTGGTGAATGAGCATGTTGAGTTCAAATTGTATCACAACGATCAAGAACTTTTCTTTTTGCCGATCGGCACTAAAAGACAGCGCATTATCAACGTGTTGGGCAAATCATACAATGAAAAACTGGTGCCGGTAGATGAGTCTACTGACATCGTAAATATTAGTGGTTTTGTAGGAAAACCTGAATCGGCAAGAAAAGGCCGTGGTGAGCAGTTTTTATTCGTCAACAACCGATTTTTCAAGAGCGGATATTTTCATTCAGCTATTCAAAATGCCTTCGAAGGTTTGATTCCCTCGGGCTTTCACCCTTCTTATTTCATTTATTTGGAAGTAGATCCTGAAAGCATTGATGTAAATATTCATCCGACTAAAACGGAAATAAAATTTGAGCAAGAAAAAGCCATTTATGCTTTTTTACGCAGTGCCGTTAAGCGCTCTTTAGGCCAATATCACGTAGCTCCTTCGCTCGATTTTGATTTAGAAACGGCTTTTGATGTGGTTCCGCTTAGGAAAGATCAAGAAGTGAAAATGCCAACGATTGAGGTTGACCCAGAATACAACCCATTTGAAAGCACAGAACGAAAGCCAAGACAAAGCAACAGCGATTGGGCAAGCGGACAGCGTTTTCAAAAACCGATGACCCAAAATTGGGAATCGCTTTACGAGAATTTGAACACGATGGCCACGCCAGATGAACAAATTCAAAGACTCGAACTCAGCGGAAGCGATGACCAAACCAAAGTGCGCCAGATAGGCTTACGCTATATTTTGGTGCAAAGCGAAGACGGAATTTTCTTGCTGCATCAATACCGCGCTCATGCTCGCATTTTGTTAGAAGATTTCGAAACCAGCC
>CAZWXC010000383.1:0-3627 GCA_964637935.1 uncultured Flavobacteriales bacterium
AAAATCAAAAAGCTGAACGGTGCCCGAATTGAAGTTGGCTGTGACAAGTTTGGTGCCATCAGGCGAAATCTTCATATTTCCTTTCATTTCGCCAATGGCCGTGGCAAAAGTGTGTAGAATGCCAACAGAGCTTACCACGGGTGTCGTGTTTAAAACGCCCGAATTATCGAGTAGAAAGGCGTGAAATTCTGTAGAATTTGTTTTGTGACCGACTATCCAGTATCCGCGATCATCAGCATGTTTTGTAGCAGCGAGTTTTTCTGTACTTGAGTCAATCAAGTTGGTTGGAGCCAGAACCATTCCTAAACCAGCGTTTAAGCTCATTTCAATTTCATAAACGTTGAGCCCATTGCCTACACCATAATTGTCATTGGTAAATAGAAAATAGCGCGTAGGATTTAATGCAGAAGGAGAAGGCAATAACAATGATGATTGCGAACTTTCTTTGTCGCCTAGCAGATTGTTTCCACCAGGAACAATGTCGCCATTTCCATCCCAAACTTTTTCGCCATTGCTGTACAGAATTAGATCTCCGTTTTGATCGCTGATGGCAGAAGTTCCGCTAATACCTGTAAGAGAATCAAGACTTGTAATAGGAGCGCCACCGCTAAAATCAAGACCATGCTCGTTTGGAAAAACCCAATGGTTTGCCCTGAAAGCTTGCCCAAATGTTGTTAAATCGCCAAGAAACACCACAACAAAAAGTAATAGAATGTGCTTGAGGAGAGTTTTCTTTGCACTTTTCATACTCATAAAAAATTCTTCAATGTTTAGACTTTTCAGGTTATCGGTGGTTTTAATATTAACAGGCGTGCTTCTGGGTGGCTGTGAATTTAAGGACTTAACATTAAATCGTGTTGATTCGTTTAAAATTGACGAAATGTCTAAAGAAGGAATGCGTGGTACTATTTCGTTAGTAATAACCAATCCGAACAATTACGCAATTAATGTTACAGGTGCAGATTTTGATCTGTATTCGTCCGGAGTAAAGGTGGGTGATGCACATCTACACAAATCTTTCAAAATAAAAGCAAATAGCACCGAAACTTACCCTGTGCAGCTCAAAGGTAATTTGCCAAACCTTTTAGCTGGAGGAATCACCAGTTTAATAGGTGCACTTTCGGGCAAAAGCCCAGAAATAAATATCAAAGGCGACTTAAAAGCGCGAGCTTTTTTGGTGTTGAAAACAATTCCGATTGACGTAAAAACTAAAATTCCGCTTGACGGATTCAAACGTTAAAACCTCATTCCAAGGCAAATTTTTGCGCGAATGATGCGCTTTACTGATGCGTAAATTTGATTACGAAAGACTTCATCTCCCTCCATTTTTTCTAAAATACCATTCAGTGTGCCTAGTTCGTCTACTGGCATCAAAATCATGTCGCAACCGGCTTCGGCAGCTTTTACACCACAATTCGGAATAGCATTTACTGCGCCCATATTCATTGCATCTGTAATGATCAAGCCTTTAAAATTCATCTCATTTCTAAGTAAATCTGTTACTATGGGTTTACTCAAGGTAGAAGGCATGCCATTGGTATTGTATTTTTCGTTGTTTTCAACAGCTATGTGGCCTACCATTATGCTTAAAACTCCCGCTTCAATGATTGGTTTATAAAGACTAACTTCTGTCATTTCACCATCTATAAACACGAGTTTTTTATGCGTGTCTCCACTCACTCTGCCGTGTCCGGGAAAATGCTTTGCAGTTGCAATTACTTGATCTTTTTGTGTGGCAGCAATAAAGGCTTGCGCCATTGGAACCACCGTTGCCGAATCGCTACCAAAGGTTCTATTTCCAATTGCCTCATTGTTTGCAGAAAGATCTAAAACAGGCGCGAAATTTTGCTGAAAGCCAACTTGTTTCAAAGTTTTATCAATGGTTGCAACAGCAGCAGCTACTTGCTCTTCAGTTTTAAGATCAGCGGTATTTGACATTTGGGGAGTTCCAGGCATTCTTCTGTTAAACAGGCTTGGTTCTGCATCCATACTCATCAGCATTGGCCAATCAGTATGCATCGCATTAATGCTGTCAATCTTGTTTTGAAAAGCTTTAGGATCACCGCTTAAAAAAATAATTCCGCCAATTTGTTTCTTTTTGATAAGTGGCTCCACCGCAGCATATGGCTTACCAAGTTTGCCTAAAGAGGCAATGATCATTTGTGCAACACGCTGTTCGTCATTGAGTTTGTCAAATACAGCATCTACTTGTGCGTCAAGTGCTTTGCTGGTTTTGTAATAATCTTGAAGCATGAAGCTTTCGGTTGTTCGAGCAGTTTTTTCAGCAACTTGTGCTTGGCAAGAGCAGATCAAGGCCATGCTCAAAACAGAAAGAATAAATTTATTCATAGTGCTCAAACCTAGGTGTTGTAAATTGTGCCGCAACAGCGCAAACGAGTTTTTTTGAACTTTGCGTTTTTGATTCCGCTTATGCAAAAGATAAAAAGCATTTTAAGTTATTTCCATAGCCGAATTTGGGATGTGAGACTAGAAGATCGTTCAAGTTGGTCAGCATTTTTGTTCAAGCAGCTGCGCATTATTCTTATCGTTTCAAAAAATTTCAACCAAAACAAACTGCAAGTTCAAGCAGCTGGGTTGACCTTTTACACCTTGCTTTCGGTGGTTCCGGTAGTTGCTTTAGTATTTGCAATTGCCAAAGGTTTCGGAATGCAAGAAGCGCTGGAAAACCAAATCTTTAATTCGATGAAAGGGCAAGAGGCAGCTGCCGAACAGATTATGCTTTTTGCAAGTCGAATGCTTGATAGCACTCAGGGCGGTTTGTTGGCAGTAGTAGGTGTGGCTATTTTGTTGTGGTCTGTATTGACCTTGTTGTCGAACATCGAAGCTTCTTTTAATGCTATATGGCAGGTAGCAAAAGGTCGTTCTTGGATCAAAAAAATTACTGACTATTTCATCATCATGTTTTTTGCACCCATTTTGATCATTGCTTCGGGAAGTATGCAAGTGGTTATTACACAAGGGTTTGAAAATTTGGTAACAGGTTTTGACGTGCTCACCTACATAGGTCCTGTGGTTTTCTTTTTTATTAAAATGATTCCTTACATACTTATTTGGTTGGTATTCACATTCGTTTATGTCGTTATCCCAAACACCAAAGTCAATTTTAAATCAGCTTTGATTGCTGGAATTATAGCGGGTACAAGTTTTATTTTGGTGCAATGGGTTTACATCTATTTTCAAGTTGGTGTAAGCAGATACAACGCTATTTACGGAAGTTTTGCAGCGTTGCCATTGTTTATGGTTTGGGCCAATACTTCGTGGTTAATTACTCTAATTGGTGCTGAGGTGGCGTATGCCAATCAGAATGTTACCCAGATCGAAAATGAAGTGGATGGAAATAGACTGAGCGCTACTCAAATTCATGTGATTGCGATGATGCTTTGCAAAAGAATTTCAGCCAGTTTTATGAATGGCGATAAGCCACTGAGCGCGAGAACATTAAGTTCAACGCTTCGCATTCCTTTTGGTGTAACCAATAAGGTGTTAGAAATATTGGTTGAAGCCAAGATTTTAACGGAAGTAGAACAATCGGGTGAAGAAAGCAATGCGTTTTTGCCAATTAGAAGTTTTGAAACCATTACTGTTTCTAGTTTGATGAAAGCAATC
>CAZWXC010000384.1:0-3598 GCA_964637935.1 uncultured Flavobacteriales bacterium
AAACCTTCCTAATGCCAACTGGATCAGAGCTACACATGGT
This sequence comes from uncultured Flavobacteriales bacterium, assembly GCA_964637935.1. Taxonomy (GTDB): domain Bacteria; phylum Bacteroidota; class Bacteroidia; order Flavobacteriales_G; family Salibacteraceae; genus SHAN690. Next base: position 41 of record CAZWXC010000384.1, read on the forward strand.
TCAAAATCGGTTAGCTTGGGCAATATTGTTGCTGCTTATGACAAATCTGCGGGCAAAGGTTCTTTAGAAGAGTTTGTAAACTCTGAAGAGCAAATTGCAAGAGCAAAAGAGCATGGAGCTTTGGCTGGAAAACTACACACTGCACTTCACGAAGTGGTGGGTCATGCTTCAGGTCAAATCAATGAAGGTGTTGGTACACCAAAAGAAACCTTGAAAAGCTACGCTTCTACTTTAGAAGAAGGTCGTGCTGACTTGGTTGCATTGTATTATTTGCTCAATCCTAAGTTGGTAGAACTTGGTTTGATGCCATCACTAGAAGTTGGTAAGGCAGAATACGATTCTTACATCCGTAATGGAATGATGCTTCAATTGAGAAGAATTGAACCAGGACAAGAGATTGAAGAATCGCACATGCGTAATCGTCAAATGGTTGCTGCTTGGTGTTACGAAAAAGGTAAGGCTGAAAATGTAATCGAGCGCGTTTCTGAAAATGGCAAAACGTATTTCGTTGTAAATGATTACGAAAAACTTCAAATGCTTTTCGGTGAATTATTGAAAGAAATTCAGCGAATTAAAAGTGAAGGCGATTATGAAGCTGGTAGAGCATTAGTAGAAAACTATGGTGTTAAAGTAGACAAGGCGCTTCACGAAGAAGTGCTAGAGCGAGCTAAAAAACTTGACAGTGCACCTTACGGTGGATTCATCAATCCTAAGTTGGTTCCAGTAATGGAAGGCGACAAAGTGGTGGATGTAAAAGTGGAATATCCAGACGATTTCTTGGAGCAAATGCTTGATTACGGAACCAATTATGGTTTCTTAGATTAAGAATCAAACAATAAAAAACAAGAAAGGCGAATCGTATGGTTCGCCTTTTTTGTTTCATTCAATTCTAATTAAGAAGTCAAGCTCTTAATTCTTAATACTCAATACTAGTTACTTAATACTAGCAACTAATACCTAATGATCACCGTCCCAACCGTTTCCAGCGGACCTGTCATGTGTTCGTTAAACTTGATGCCCATGCATGCGTACTCGGCTTTGGTAAGCAAGTACTCATCGCTGGTAGTGCTGCCAGTAATTCCGGCTTTGGTTTTTAAAACTGTTCCAGCTCTATTTACAATTACTTCAACTACTACTTCGCCTTTTTTCTGGGTAGCATTGGATAGGCGAGGAGCTTGAATCATTTTTCGGTCTTTGATTTTGTACTCAACCGTGTAATTTCCATCAGCGCTTTTCATGGTTTGCGATGGCGTATCATCCATAAATTGACCATCATACGGAACATATTCATCAAAAAAGATGGAAGTTACATCTTTCAGATATACAGTCTTTTTCTCTCTATTTACAAATACGGTGAGGACGTCATCCTGCAGTTCCATCACTACACCTTGTAGTTTATCTCCAGTTTTTAATACTACGGTGTGTTGTGCTTGGCTGCTAAAAGCTAGCCCAAGCACTAATGATGCTATTGCAAATACTTTCATGAATTAAGTTTTGTCAAAAGACCAATAAAATCTCTTGATCGCAACAGCCCGTGCAGTGAAAGAATCCGAGTTTAATTGTTGAAAAGCTTAAAAACGCTAATCGTGTGTATCGATATCTTGCCTCAATTTAGGAGGCATTTTTCTGAAAATTGCATATTGTTCCTTGGTATAAATAATGAAATCATACTGCGACATGTTCTTCAGCATGAAATCAGGAACATTCATGAAATCCACAAAATCATCAAATTGTTCTTCTTGCAAGTTGATGATGTCAAAATCTACATACTTTGTAAAAAGCTCTTTTAAAAGGGCTCGTTTCCTGTCTTCATTTATAATTTCATATGCGCGCCTTTTTTGTCGCTCATATTTGCTAAACTGTTGATACAAGAAGGTTATCGGGCTAACATATGCATCAATACCACTTAGCATATAATCTCGATCATCGTAACCAAGTTTCTTAATCTCGCGCTGGATATCTTCCATTTCGCGCTCAGGAAAAATAGACACTACGTCAAGTTTAATTTGCTTTCGGTTTAGATAAAGTTTTACGAAATAGCTTTCTTTATCAGCGCTGTCACTCATGGTGATTTTTACGGTTTGAAAACCGAGTGCTCCAACTAAGATGGTGTCTGTCTTTTCTGCTTCAATTGAGAAAGTTCCGTCATTGTTTCCGAACGAACCTTTGGCGGTGGTTTTGTTTACAATAAGCAAACTGAAAGTAGGATCTTCAGCATGAAAAACCTGACCTGAAATAGTTACTTTTTGGGAAAAAACTTTAAAGTTTGCGAAAAAAATTATTGCGAAAAGTAAGAGTAGAGCAGAAGTATTCATGTAAAATTTCTTCACAATAACGAAGAAATTACAATTTTCCTTTCTTATATTTCGAGTATCCATTCACCGATCCCTTTTGGAAACCAGCCTTGTAACATACATATACTTCAAGTGCACCTTGATATCCAGTTAGATTTCTCAAGCTTCCAATTGAAAAGTCATAAGCCGTTCCAAATGTAAATCCAGCTAAATTTAATTTCACAGTAGCAATGGCATCTTTTGCTGGTGAATTTTTGGTTAAACCTAGTCTATGAAAAGCACCTAGGGTCATACTGTATTCTTTGCGTTTTCCCGTTGTTCTAGTTGGTTCATTGAACATGAAAACGAAATCGTTCCCTACAATGGCATTCGTAATTTGTCCTTGAATGGTAGCGTATCCAGAAGGTCGAATATAGAATCTTGAATCGCGATTAAAACGGTATTCGAAATCTGTATGTAAGCCGAATTTTCGACTCATTTCAAACCGTTGTCCATCTCTGTAAAGACCAACTTCTGGCGTGTTGTAGTGCTGCATTGCAAAACCAGCACGTGCATTCCAAAGTCCGCTGCCGTTATATGAATACTGTAAACCAGTTCCTAAATCTGCATAACCTCTTACATCACCATTCAATGATTCACCAGTTGGTCGCCCCAATTGAAAACCTTCTCCGACCCATTGGTTGTCCCAATATAGGTTACTGTAGTCAATAGCTCTTTGACCAAAACCACCAGAGAAGCCCACACTTAGTGAATGTTCTTTTCTCGGATCAAGGTATTGACCAACACTAAAATTGACAATGGCATTTGTGCTAGTATATGCAGCATCACTCTGTGCGTCCTGAAAAACGTTGATTCCAAAACCCCAAATATTTCCTGCCCACGCATTAATAGGTAGGTTGATATCGAAATTAGTGGCAATAGTTCTAAATGAAGTAGCAATAGATCTGTATTGATCTCGAACACTTGTGCTTACTCTCCATTTATAGTCGTAGTTCCCGCTTAACGCTGGATTCATGTACGTTGGTTGATCATTAAATAATGACAACTGTGGATCAATGCCTTGAGCGATTGAAGAAATGCTCAACAACATGAAAATCGATATTGTAAATATTATATTCTTCATTAGTTTCTAACCAGCATTACGTTTCCTGATAGCGTCTCAGAACGTCCATCAATGAAAGTGAGTTTTACATAATAGGTATAGCCACCAATCGGAGCATCCGTGCCATCGATTGTTCCATCCCAACCATCATTTTGAGAATAG
>CAZWXC010000385.1:0-3595 GCA_964637935.1 uncultured Flavobacteriales bacterium
CCAGCCATCAAAATCACCGCTGGCTTACCGCTCAGGTTCAGATCAACCGCTTCTCCGCCCATCAATTCGGCCAGTTCATCGCGCGTTACTTTCACCAAAAGTTGCCCTGGCGAAACTGCCGTAAGCACGTTTTGGCCAAGCGCCTTTTGCTTAACCGTTTCTGTAAATTCTTTGGCTATTTTAAAATTAACGTCAGCATCAAGTAGCGATCTTCTGATCTCTTTCATCGTTTCGGCCACGTTGATCTCTGTGATCTGACCTTGACCTTTTAGCATCTTAAACGACCGCTCTAGCTTCTCTGATAAACTTTCAAACATGGTTTTCTTTCAATTTTAAAAAAGAGCCGCAAAGGTAAGATTGTGAAAAGATTTCTTGTACCGCTTTTTGCCTTTTGCTTTTGGCTTTTAGCAAGGTTTATTCCGCATTCGAAACCAAAGAATTACACCAACTAAATCACAAACCATGAATCATGAATCATGAATTTCGAATCACGAATCATAAATCACAAATCATGAATTCCGAACTATGAATTATGAATCATGAATTTCAAATTATAAATCAAAACGTGGGCGTTGCCTGCGGCCGGGCTTTCCGTTCATAGTCCTCGCTATGCTCCGGGCTATCCACTGCAATCCCTAACGCGGGTCAAGAGCAGCGCACAAAAAAGACCGATTGGTTTTTTTTTGTATAAAATGATCACTATTTGCTGTTTTCTATCCTTTTACGAAAGCTGCTTAATCCGCATACACTTCCAAAAAGCTGTTCGAATTCGCTAAAAAGCAGAAAAGATTATCTTCTGCAGCTATAGCCCGATGCTGTAACATATTTATAATAAGCATCATAGTCCTCTTTTGAACTAAAATCATCCGTGCAAAAATTTTCATAGACTGTGTAAGTATCTCCTGAAGGACCATTTGGAACCTCTTTTTCACAATAATTACAAAAATCTTTTACAAAAACAGTTTTCGAAATTTCGTCTTTTTTAGAGCCATTCTTCACTTTCAAAGAAACAGTGAAACTTCCACTTTTATTCCAAGAAAAACTAGGGCTTTTTAAAGAACTTGTCTCACCTGTCCCTCCATCTTCAAAATTCCAGTCATAATCATCTGCATCTTCACTGCAGTCTTGGAAATTTACATTTTGAAAAACATCAACTGAAGTTGATCCTTCAAAACAAGCGACAGGCTCAACACCAGAGTCTTTACTGCAAGACATAAACATAAATGGGAGACACAAGAGTAAATTTGAACATTTCATTATTTATCAGTTTAGAATGTTAGTGAAACAAATTTAAACTTTATGCTCAATTAGGGTAACATACAGTCTAGCCAAGGAATTGCCCGATCAAGAAAGCACATAGAAAGATTACTAGCGATTAAACCCCGAATTTAAGAGTCCACAAATCGGTTTTCATCATTTCCAAACATGACAAACATCAGCCCCGAACTGTAACCCAAGTCACTCATGGCCAAAGCATTCTGTTAGACTTTTGATTCATCATCAAATAAATCAAAAACCATGAAAATAGAACAGCTTTATACCGGATGCCTAGCAGAGGCAGCTTACTACATTGAATCAAATGGTGAAGCAGCCATTATTGATCCATTGCGCGATCCTCAACCATACATTGATTTGGCCGAGAAAAATGGCGCAAAAATCAAGTATGTCTTAGAAACACACTTTCATGCCGACTTTGTTTCGGGTCACTTAGATTTAGCGAAAGCCACAGGTGCAACCATCGTATATGGCCCCACGGCTCAACCCAATTTTGAAGCGCATGTAGCCACCGATGGCGAATTACTCAAGCTCGGTGATGTATTGATCAAAGTACTTCACACTCCTGGTCACACCATGGAAAGTTCTTCTTACTTACTCATCGATGAAAACGGTAAAGAGCATTCGGTTTACACTGGCGATACGCTGTTTATTGGCGATGTTGGCCGACCAGATTTAGCAGTAAAAACGGACTTATCACAAGAAGATTTAGCAGGTTTCTTATTTGATTCGCTTCGCAACAAAATAATGATCTTGCCTGATGACGTAATCGTATATCCAAACCACGGACAAGGCAGCGCTTGCGGCAAAAACATGAGCAGCGAAACCTTCGATACGCTTGGCAATCAAAAGAAAACCAATTATGCGCTCAAGGCAGAAATGACCAAAGCTGAGTTTATCAAAGAAGTGCTCACAGGCTTGGTAGCTCCACCACAGTATTTCCCTAAAAATGCGGTGATGAATAAAATGGGCTACGATGCATTTGAAAGCATAAAAGCAAAAGGCTTGACTGCACTTTCTGCCGATGCGTTTGAATTGGAAATGGAAGTTGAAAACACCTTAGTGATCGACACCAGAAACCAATCTGATTTTGTAGCCGGACACATTCCAAATTCACTATTCATAGGCATTGACGATAATTTTGCTCCTTGGGTAGGTGCGCTGGTTACCGATTTGAATACGCGCATTTTAATAGTAGCCAATCAAGGTCGCGAAGAAGAAGCAATTACAAGATTGTCTCGCGTAGGGTATGACAATGCCATTGGTTTTCTAAACGGTGGGTTCGATGCTTGGCAAAACGCCAACAAACCTACAAATGAGGTCAATTGTATTTCAGCCGAAGAGTTTGCATACGCTTATGACCGCGATGAGCTTGCTGTGCTAGATGTGCGCAAACACAGCGAATATGAATCTCAGCATGTGCAAGGCGTAGAAAATTTCCCGCTCGACACTTTACAGTCACACCTTAGCGAATTGAACAAACACAAAGAATATACTTTGCATTGTGCGGGCGGTTATCGCTCAGTGATTGCAGCTTCTATATTAATGCGAAATGGCTTTGACGATTTAGTAAACGTGCTTGGTGGTTTCAACGCAATTAAAGCAACAGGAAAAGTTAGAACTACGGCTTACCAAGCGCCTGTAACTCTTCTTTAAAACTATACTCATTGCACCAGATAAAGAGCCCTGAGCAATCAGGGCTCGTTTTTATGGTCGAAGTTTTTTTTGACCATGAATTATTCCGCTGTAGCGGAATTGGCTTTACCGAGATGTCGGAAAAATTGCGCAAAGGATTTAAAGCTTTAAACCAATGTGTAAGTCGCTAATTCGAGCATTCGTGGCATCTCTATTTTCACTTGAAATAAATCTGGGGACAGAAATTGACCATATGTTCTTGCACTTGTTCAAGAAAAATCTCATTCTGTATTTTAAGTCACTTAAATACCGAAGGCTGCTCGTGACCTTTGCGGTATTAAAATCAGAATAGGGAATGGAAACTGAAAAGAAAGAAACATTCAACGATATTATCAACTCAGGTAAAACAGTTTTAGTAGACTTTTTTGCCGAATGGTGCGGCCCATGCAAAATGATGCAACCCATTTTAAAGGAGTTGAGCGGAATGGTTGCTGAAGATGTGCGCATCATTAAAATCGATGTAGATCGAAATCCGATGGTGTCATCTGCCTTTCAAATACGCGGTGTACCTACACTTATGATTTTCAAAAACGGACAAGTGAAATGGCGACAAAGTGGTGTATTGAGAGCACCAGAATTGAAAAGGATTTTGGAAGGAATTGCTTAAAACAACGAACGTAAAAAG
>CAZWXC010000386.1:0-3582 GCA_964637935.1 uncultured Flavobacteriales bacterium
ATTGATTTTGGAAAAAAAGTAATCCTTATTGAAAAGGGAAAAGTGGGCGGAGCTGGCATTTATGATGGTGCTTTAACTTCAAAAACCACTTGGGAGTTGGCCAACAAAGTCCATTCTATCAACGAAATGCTCTCGTTGAACAACCGTCAACCGTTCGAAATGAGTTGGGAAGATGTGAAGCAAACCGTGAGCGAGGCCGTTTTTGATCGAAAACAACAATACTCGGCTCACATAAAGCTTTTGCAAGAAGAAACATCTTCTGTAAGGTTTGAATATGCTCGAGGTACGGGTAAGCTTCTCTCTAAAAATGAGGTGGAAATAACCACAAAAAAAGGCGTCAATGTAATTTGGGCTGACAATATTATACTCGCAACAGGCAGTAGACCGCGTAAACTTCCTACAATTCCCATCGATGAAAAAATAATCATGACCAGCGATGGTATTCATCACATGGATGATTACCCTAAAAGCTTGGTTATTCTGGGTGCTGGTGTTATCGGTTGTGAATATGCCACCATCTTTTCAAACTTCGGTAAAACCAAAGTTTACTTAATTGACCGCGCAGATCGCATTCTTCCTTTTGAAGATGAAGATGTAGCGAATATGGTGAGCGAAAATTTAAAAGCCAACGGAGTTACTATTCACAGCACAGCCAAGCTTGACCGAATGGAAATTGTGGATGGCGAAGTAGAATATGAAATCAGCAATGATGATGGCTCACGAGAAATTATCAGAGTTGAAAAAGCATTGCTTTCTGTGGGTAGAATACCCAATGTTGAAAACCTTGGGTTAGAAAATGCAGGCGTAAATCTTTCAGATAGAAACTACATTTCTGATAATAACACACAAACTAACGTGCCCAATATTTATGCGGTTGGCGATGTTTCTGGCCATATTGCTTTGGTAAACATAGGCGAAATTGAGGGCCGACATGCCGTTGAGCGAATGTTTGACGGTAAAACAGATTCTGTCTCTTATGACAACATCTGCACCATCATGTTTTTGAGTCCAGAGGTTGCATCGGTTGGTATGAATGAGCAACAATGCTTGGCGCGAGGAAAATCATTTAAAGTAGTAAAGATCGATTTCAGCTGTATCGCACGCGCCATTGCCATGAGAAAAACACGCGGTTTCTTCAAAATTATGGTAACCGATGATGACGAAATGCACATTTTAGGAATGCGCGCCATTGGCGAACACGCTTCCAGCGCTATTCAAGCCATTGGTTTATTGATCAAAATGAATCAACCCATTGAAGTATTGGCAGATTTGGTTCATCCGCATCCGTCTATTATTGAAGGCATTCAAGAATGCGTGCGTATGCTGCTCAACAAATCGATTTTCAAATCGGCTGTTTTTAAAGATGCCATGTATTGCTACCGCAGAGAACCAGAAGGAGCTGTAGAACACTTACAAGAATTATAAGCTAGTTAGGATCTTGATAATCAGGATTTGTAAGAATTGTACTATCAGTCATCGTCAATAAAAATGCTTTTAATGCAGCTTTTTGATCTGGTTTTAGGCTTATACCGCCTTGATGGGCTTTTTTCATCAGCACATCTACTGTTTGATTTACCTGAACACTATCACTATAGAAATCAATCACTTGATCAATAGTTTCAAATCGACCATCATGCATGTAAGGCGCTGTGAAAACCAAGTTTCTTAAAGTTGGTGTTTTAAACCGCCCAAAATCATCTGGATTACCAGTCACTTCAAAAAGCCCAGGTTTCAAATCAGCATCACTGTCCAAGCCATTATTGTGAAAGCCATTGTCGGTAACCAAGCCATTGTCCATGTGGCAGTGAAAACAATCGCCCATTTCTGTATTAAAAATGGTGTAGCCATATTCTTCTTCTAAAGTAAAAGCTTGCTCACCGCGCTTAAAACGATCGTATTTACTGTTGCTTGAAATCAGAGTCATTTCAAACTGAACCAGAGCCTTAGCCACTAATGAAGAATCGATCTGAAATGTGCCGAAAGCCAGATTAAACAAAAATGGATAATCAGAATCCGCTTGCAATCTGGCCACTGCTTCTGGCCATGATAAGTCCATTTCCACTGGGTTAACCACTGGTTGCAATGCTTGTTCTTCTCTAGATTTTGCTCTTCCATTCCAGAAAAACTCGTTCATCCAAGCCATATTAAAAAGCGGCATAGAGTGAAATTTGGTTGTTTCACCATTGGTGCCAACACTCAACTTTCGGTTATCACTAAAACTCATAGACTGCAAGTGGCAACTGCTACACGAAATATTCTTGTTTTTAGATAGGATTGGATCAAAGAACAACTTTTTACCTAATGCAACACCTTCTATAGTTTGCGGATTTTCTTTTGACAAAACCACCTGAGGAAAGCCTTCGGGCACCGTCAAGTTTAAGTAAGACACTCCATGATTATTGATCAAATCACCCTGATAATCGCTGCATTTAATCAATAATCCACAAATAAGGATTAGACCAGTGGCTACACCAAACTTCAACCTATTCATTTGTTTTCACAATTTTCAGCCATTCGTCACCATAAGCTGTCTTGATTTTTATAAAATATACTCCAGATTCAAAACTTGTTGCGTCAAGCGAGAAATTGTTACCTGACAATTTGTGATAAGAAACAAGTCTGCTGTTTACATCATAAACTGAAAGCTCAGTTAGTATTTGATTAGATTGAATATTAAAAACAGAAGACGATGGATTTGGAAAAACTCCAATGTTAAGCTCATTTAAAATTTCGTTTACACTGGCTGGAATACCTAAATAAATACTGTCTTGGTAAGTACAACCATTAGCATCAGTAATGATAAAAGAGTAAAGTCCTGAATCAAGATTACTTCTTTCAAATGATTGTGAATTATCATCCCATGAAATAGAATATGGACTTGTGCCACCTATTGGGGTAATTTGAAAGCTTCCGTTACCACTTGTGTCCGGAACAGGAATTTGAGAAGTAACAATAGCACTTAATAAAGGAGGATTTAGCAAATCAATTTCGAGAAGCGTAACGCAACCTGAAACTGAATCAGTAGCAGTGACGAAGTAATTTCCTCCTGCAAGATCAAATCTTGAACTGTCAGTATTACCATCTTGCCATAAATAATCTGAACTACCTGAAAGTAAGATACTACCATCGTTCTCATCATTACAGGTAATCACTCCAATTTGGGAAGTAATAACCGGCCCGCCCAATTCAGAAACCGTAAAAGTCAAAATCACTTGTTCTTGATTTTGAGTAGCCGTAACAGTGTAAATACCAGCACACAAACCATTTATATTTTGGCTTGAAGCTCCATTTGACCACACATATTCAACGCCACTTGGCATGCCGTAGGTTGTTAGGTCAATGGCGCCATTGCACGAATCGCATGTAGCAATAGATGCCTCGCCCGAAACAGCTAAACAACTGTCCGAAACACTCAAAACAGCCTTGTATAAATTGAGACGACCTCCGCTAGAAACTTGTGAGCTCAACGCGAAAAGTGAGTCGACACCCTTTGCTAATAGCTTCTGCTTCATGAGCAAAGCCAACTCTGAATTAGTGTATAGATTTTGATCAAAATACTTATTACAGGCAGCGCTATACATT
>CAZWXC010000387.1:0-3575 GCA_964637935.1 uncultured Flavobacteriales bacterium
TGATCCTACCGCGCGATCTTCAACCTTCCACTCAAAACCCAAGCGTTTTCTAATTTCGATCACTGTAAATGACAGAGATACAGTGTGCCTCACTTTAATATCGCGATACATGCGATCATGCAGGGTTATCGGTTCTTGCAAGTATTAAGCTGGTTTATATTTTAGCTAAAAGGAGGTGAGGGAGATTGCGGACGACTTATTCGTAAAACTCAGGTATCATTAAAAAACTATTAATTAGGAATTTGATTAAGCTTTATAACGATAATTACTAAGATCTGACTCATGTTTAGTTTCTACACAACTCACATTTCGAAGTCTATTCCATATTCCGAATCAGAATAATAAACAAAAAAACCATGTTTATCAGGTTATTAAAGCATAATATTGCATATTCGAATACGGAATATTTATGAATCAGAGATTGCAAATTATGAGTCCGCATGATGTAGTGGTGCTACTTAAGATAGCCATTTATGGTAATCAACAGTGGTTTCAAACAGAGCTAGCTGAGTCGCTAGAAATAAGCCAATCAGAGATTAGTAAATCCATACAAAGGTCTAAGCATGCGGGATTATTGGATCCGAGTGGCAAATCGGTAATGAAATATGCCCTAATGGAATTTCTTCAATACGGGTTTCGATACGTCTTTCCTCAAAAGCTTGGCCCTGTGGTAAGGGGAGTTCCCACTTCGCATTCTGTATCTCCACTTAAAGAATTCATTCACAGCACCGAAGACTATGTGTGGCCTTATGGTAAAGGCACCGTGAGAGGTCATAGCATCACTCCACTTTATCCTTCTCTGCCAAAAGCAGCGTTAAAGGATGCGGGCTTGCACGAGCTACTTGCATTGGTTGACGCATTGCGCGTAGGAAGGGCCCGTGAACGAGAGTTTGCCATAGCCGAACTAAGAAGACGACTGGGCATTGGAGAATAGAGTCATAAATATTAGCACGGTGGCCGAAGTGGCCTCTGCCCTAGGCGCATTTACTCAAGAGGTTGTATTTGTGGGTGGCGCAGTGGTCAGTCTTTATACGGACGATCCTGCGTCCGATGAAATTCGGCCAACACAAGACATAGATTTAACACTTGCTATTTCGAGTTTAGGGCAATGGGAATCTGTGCAAGAAAAATTGAGCGCCTTAGGATTTTACCCTGATGCTTTTGGACATGCCATTTGTAGTTATAAATACAAAGACATTCTCATAGACATAATGGCTTCAGAAGACGGTCCATTAGGGCCAGCAAATCGTTGGTATAAAATCGGCTTCGAAGATTTATGGACCACAAAGGCCAAAGAAGAGGAAATCAAGATATTGAGTGCTCCGTGTTTTTTAGCTACCAAGTTTGAAGCGTTTAATGACCGTGGTAAGGACTTGAGAACTAGTCACGATATAGAAGACATTGTATATGTGCTTGACAATAGAACAACTATTGTGGAAGAAATAGCCAATTGCGATCATCGAATACGGTCGTTCTTAAAATTTGAATTACAAGAGATTATCAATAAAAAAATGATTACAGAAGTGCTATTGGCGCATATTCATCCGCTCATGATAGATGAACGATTGCCAATCGTAGAAGAAAAAATTGCCCAAATCGTGAAGCTCTAATTACTGCATCTACGCACTGTGTTCCATAACCCGCTCTTCGACCAGCTGCGCGCTCAGAGCTGGTATCTGTTCTTTTAATCTTAGGTGTGTTTCAAATCTGCATTCAATAGAATTTTATATTCGCAACCCTAAAAATCGGGATGTAGCTCTCCCGAAGCATCGGGATGGTAGAGTGCTGCCGTCTCAAAATAGTTTAGGTGTGGCTCACCTTATGACATCGGGATGTAGCTCAGTTGGTAGAGTGCGCGTCTGGGGGGCGCGAGGCCGCAGGTTCAAGTCCTGTCATCCCGACATTTTAAACTTCAATGTTGAGAAGGAACACCGAAGTATTCGGCTACTGATTATCCTTCAATCATTTATGTGAAGTGTTCTCTCAAAAATTACAGCTATAGAAATATTTCTTCTCTAATTTTCAAAGTAAGTTTTTCAAAACAACTTTTGTTGAAAAGGAGCCTATTCATTCCATTTCATGGGTGAATTTTCGATAAACTTGTGGTGTATTAGCGCCCCTCAATAATGAACGTTTACTACCCAGTAAAATCAACTCTTCTGGTTTGTTTGCTTACCTTTTTTATAGGGTTTAGCGATACTTATGGCCAAACAGGACCGGGTGGAGCGGGCAACGCTACCAACAATGCTTTTTGGGTAATGGCCAATGTTGGCACCTCCGATACGATTGATGGAAACGCAATTACTACATGGGCAGATCAAAGCGGTAACGGTATTGATGTGAGCCAAGCAAACGCCAATCAAAGACCTTTGTATCGCAATGGCATAATGAACGGCTATCCGGCAGTGCAATTTGATTTTAATAATGCTGCTGGACAAAATGACTTTTTAACTGCGCCTGACAACGCACTGTTAGATAACACCACTGGCCTTACCGTGTTTTCTGTCATCAGAAGCACCAACCTGGGCAGCGCCCGAAGCATCGTTTCTAAAAGAACCAATGTGAGCGTGAATCACTCTTACATGTTTTTCTTTTTCACCAGCGATTATTTGCATTTGGATGTAGTAAATACCGACAATCGATTCAACTCCTCTCCTACTTCATTTGGAACGGCTACCAATTATATTCTCGGCTTTACCTATGATGGAACGCTGGCTGCTGCGCAACGATCAAAGATTCATTCGGCAGGGCAAGTCATTAAAACATCATCAGAATCTGCCACATCATTGCCCGACAACAATTCGCCACTGGTTTTGGGCGCCACGCACACAGGCGATAGCAGAGCTTTTGGCGGTTACATGGCCGAGGTAATTATTTACAGAGAAGCGCTGAATAGAACAGAACATATTTTGGTAAACAACTATTTGGGAGCTAAGTACGCCATCGCGTTAAACCAACATGATCTCTACACTATGGACAATGTTGGCAATGGAGATTATGATCATGATGTGGCAGGAATTGGTCGTATTTCAGCTAGCGACCTAAGCGATGACGGACAAGGTTCTGGACACGTGCGAATCTTAAACGCAAGCGATCTTGACGATGGCGAATTCATGATTTGGGGACACGATGGTGGGGTGATGAATGCCGATGAAGTAACAGATGTTCCGATCGATGTAGATGCCAGATTGAGCCGCGTTTGGAGAGTGAGCGAAGTAGATACTTTGCTGAGTGCTGCAGATGTTGGAAGTGTGGATATCCAATTCGATTTATCCATGTTTACCAGCGTGGTAGCTTCTGACTTACGCTTGTTGATTGATACGGATAATGATGGTTTGTTTGATGACGAAACCAGCATTGGCGGAGCCACAGACCTTGGCGGAATGATGTTCGAGTTTGCCGGAATTAGCGATTTAACAAACACGACACGATTTACGTTGGCAACGATTAACGCCTCTCAAACGCCCTTGCCTATTGAGTTGCTGAGTTTCAATGCCTTTGTAAATGAGCAAAACCAAGCCGAACTAAATTGGGAAACTGCCTCCGAAACCAACTCTGATTATTATCAAATAAAT
>CAZWXC010000388.1:0-3572 GCA_964637935.1 uncultured Flavobacteriales bacterium
ATTGGGGATTGAACTTCCAGAACTTGACACAATTTGCCCCTATGATGATATTGTTATCAGTGTTGCTGGTGTTGGCGGTGACTCTATTTACACTTATTCTTGGAGTTCAGGAGTTTTCGGACCTACCAACACATTTTCTCCTGACGTGCCCACTTGGTACAGCATTACCGTGGCAGATGCATGTGGAAGTCCAGCATACGTAGACAGTGTATTTGTTCAAGTAGGCGGATACAGTGATATTCAGGCTTCGATTTCAGTAACAGATGACACTCTCTGCAAAGGCGAGCAAACGGTAATTACCGTCACTGCAGTTGGTGGATTCAGAGGTCCAGCTGAATACCGCTTCAAATGGTCTCATAGCGCCAATAACAACAGCATTCAAACGCTAAAACCGAACAGCACTAAAACCTACATTGTTACCGTTGAAGATTTGTGTATTTCGAAACCCGGTATTGATACTTTAACGGTTTATGTTGGCGAAACTGAAATTCCTGAAATCCGAATAAATCCTTCCAAGGCTTGTTCAGAATCGGATGTGAGAATTTCGCTGAAAACATTTGATGAAAATTCAAGGTATGATTGGAGTTTTGGTGATGCGATTTTCGCATACAATCATCAGTTCGACACATTGGTGCGCAGTTTCAAAACGGTGGATTGTTACGATGTTAGCCTTGATATTTTAACCGAATATGGCTGTGAATCAAGCACCTTTATACCATGCGGGATTGAAATTCTACAAAAACCAACAGCTGCTTTTGATTTCGAACCTGACGCACCTACTAATGTAGACCCGTTTGTACTCTTTACAAATAAATCACTAAATGCCAATGATTTAACGTGGTTTATACAAGGACAAAGCTTCCGATCTGACTCAGTGCTTAACTATGATTTCTTAGCTACTTCTTATCCCGAAGAAGTGCAACTAGTTGTTTATCATGCAAATGGTTGTTCAGACACTGCAAGCAGGTTGTTTAATTTCAAGCTAGAACCAACAGTTTTTGTTCCAAATAGCTTCACACCAAATGGCGATGGGAAAAATGATGTGTTTTATGTAGTTGGTGAAAACATTTCTTTTGAAGATTTTGAACTAGCAATTTACGACCGATGGGGAAAAGAAGTGTTCTTCACCAAAAATCCACTCAGCGGATGGGATGGCTATGTCATAAAAAGTGGTCAACGCGCTAGCACTGGCACTTATGTTTATCTGCTCAGATATAAGGATGGCGATAATGAACCTGTAGAGCTAACCGGCTCGATTTTTCTAGGCTTAACTGGCGAACGAAAAACAACACTTCGCTAAACCAAACCTTGCGTTCCAGGTAATTTTTTGTTTGGATTTTTGACTAATGTATTGGCTATAACTGCGATAATGACCAGAGCAATGCCCATTAAACTGGCAAAAGGCACAAATTCGCCAAACCAAATTATCCCTATCAACAAAGCGTAAATAACACCGAAGTATTTAAACGGCATAATCCTGCTACTGTGGTCGGCATGCAATGCTTTGGTCATGTAGATTTGAGCTATTTGAGTAAAAATGCCCATAACCAAAAGCAACAACCATTCTATTCCTTGAGGCGTTTTCCAACCAAAAATCAGGCATGCAACTCCCATTACTGGCACGGCAATAAGTGGAAAATAAAATACAACTGTAACGGGATGATCCGTTTGGCGACACTTCATGATCGCGTTATATGCAATGCCCGATATCAAGCTTGAAAGTATACCCAACAACAAATACATAAGGCTAACTCGGTCGTCAAAACCTTTGATTAAAAAAACACCGATAAAAGCCAAACCGAACAAAAACCATTGGGCTTTTTTCACTTTTTCGCCTTGCATTTGTGTTGCAAGCAAAACCGTGAAAATCGGTGACAAATATTGAATGGTTGTAGCCGATGCTAGCGGGATATGTTTAATAGTAAGAAAGAACAAAAACAGTGCACTCATACCCGTAAATCCACGTATAATCAACCACTTCTTGTTGTTGCCAAACATGGGTAGCTTAAGCTGCTTTATCATAACTACACTAATCGCTACAGACACTAACGACCTAAAAAAAACAATCTCGTGTGTTGGAAATTCTTGCAAATACTTCACGCAAAAATTGACCACCGCATAGGTAAGCGATGAGATGAGGATGTATATAATTCCCTTGTATTGCAAGTTTGCGAATGTAAATTTTGCTTTCCAATGAAAAGCTGTATTGAAAAATACAGTCTATAATGATTTTTTTATCTAGTATCGTACCGTAGAACAATAACTTAAAAAAGCATGAAGAAAATATTTACCCTAACTGCACTTTTTATCGCCATTACTTTTATAGCCAAAGCACAAATCAGCACAGAACAAAACGATGAAGGAAAAGCTCTATATGAAAATGACGTATTGTTTGATGTGTATTATGGATACGCTATACCTGGAGTGTTTTTAGCATCAATCAATGCGCTCGAAGGAGGAACCAATTATGCAGGTAACCCATATTCGCCAAAAACTTCTGTTTTAGGCCCGGTTGGACTAAGAGTTCAATATATGGTATCAAATAGCTTCGGTATCGGAATAGACGCTAATTATGAGCAAAAAACTGGAACGTGGCAAGGTTCTGAATATCAAACAGACGAAAACGGCAATGGTTATTATGTTGACAGCGAAGGAAAATACCAGGTAACTAAGCTTAAAGTAATGATCAGAGGTAGCTGGGAATTTGTAAACACTGAGCGCTTTAATATGAATTGGGCTAACTCGATTGGATACAAAGCTGGAAAAAGAACATTTATAGATCCTGAAGATGATTTAGGTCTCTCATTCTCAAGCGGTTTAGTACCAGTAGCAATTCGATCTGCTTTAGGAGCACGTTTTTTCTTGACACCGAACATTGCTCTGAATACCGAAATCGGAATTTTTGGAGGAGGTCTTTTAGTTGGAGGTTTAACTTATAAATTATAAAATGAAGTAGCCCAGGTCAGACCTGGGTTTTTTTTGATTTTTATTTTTGCTATGCACGCATAACTCCCCTCTAATTCTCCATACTCTATGGCACAAAAACATCCTTTTCCTCTCAATATTATCCGGGGAGTATTTCCAATACTTGAAAAAATAAGCCCGAATTATGCCAACAACATGGCAGCCAAGCTTTTTCTAACGCCTGTAAGGTTTGGATTCACCGAAAAAGAAAAGGAATTCTTACCCAAAATGAAGCAATACACCCTACTTCAAAACCATAAAAAAATCATGGTATACAGCATGGGCGAAGGTCCTGTTGTAGTTGGTGTTCACGGTTGGGCAGGTCGTGGTATTCAATTCAGAATGTTTGCAGAAGCGCTTGCTGAAAGCGGTTACAAATTCGTAACATTTGATGCTTGGGGTCACGGCCAAAGTGAAGGTAAAATGAGTAGTTTGTTTGAGTTTTCAGAAGGCTTGGACATGATTTTGAAGCAAGAAAATAATGTGAAGGTTGTTTTAGCGCATTCTCTAGGATCTGCTGCCGCTTCTTATTATGCAGCTGAAAAGGGAACATTGCCAGCACTGGTAACCTTTGGTGCGCCCGTGGTTGCCGAAGACATATTGAGCTC
>CAZWXC010000389.1:0-3548 GCA_964637935.1 uncultured Flavobacteriales bacterium
TGTTATTCCCTATCGTGTGCAAAATGAACGCACCGAAGTGCGGCTCGGAAACCCTGATCTGGAATATCCGGCTGCCACCAATATAGATCTGTTGGCAGAATACTATTGGAAAGGGCGAAACATTATTTCAGGCGGACTTTTCTACAAACAAATCGACAATTTCATCTTCAACTATAAAGTGTTTGGGTATGAAGGAGACCCGAGAGAGGCTAATTTGAGTAAAGTAGAAATTGAACTACCGCTAAATGGCCGCGATGCTTTTGTTAGTGGAGCAGAAGTGCAGTTGCAAACCTTTTTCAATCGCTTGCCGGGTATTTGGAAAAACCTTGGAATCAATGCTAATTACACGTTGACTTATTCAGAGGCAAAAATCAATAAACGATACCCTGCCAATGACAATCTGAATATTGTTCAAATAGGCGAAGATTACAGCCAGTTTTTTGACGCAGAAGCCACCGAAACCATCTCATTGCCTGGTCAAGCGCCAAACAGTTTAAATCTTTCACTCTTTTACGATACGCCAAAATTTTATCTGAAAGTGGCTGCCAATTATGGTGATTTGTTTTTAAATACACTAGGTGCAGATCCTGACTTGGATGAATATTACGGTGCTCAATGGCGTATAGATGTGAATGGTTACTATCAAGTAAGTGAGCTTTTACAAGTATTTGGCGATGTAAGAAACGTGACCAACGCACCTCTAAAATACTATTTGGGATCACCCGAAAATCAAAGAATACTACAAACAGAATTCTATTCATTCTGGGCTCGAATAGGAGTCCGCTTAAAATTTTAAATGATGAAAAACGCAAGCATTTATTCCTTCCTTTTTATTGTTCTAATTGGGTGCAACGATAAAAACACGGCTACCGAACAATCAAAGGAACCAGCTATTCAGCCTGAAGTAGTAATCACAGCAGCGCGTGAAACCGCAGCTGTAGTGGCGGAAACAGACGATGACGCGGCAGATGATCCGGCTTTTTGGTACAATTTCAATGATCCAACGCAAAGCTTAATCATTGGCACAAACAAGAAAAGCGGCCTTCAGGTCTATAACTTGAATGGTGAGTTGACTTCAAGCTACCCTGTAGGTCGAGTAAACAATGCAGACGTAAGGCAAGGTGTTCAAGACTCGTTTGACCTCGTTGGCGCATCAAATAGAGATAACTTATCGATGGATTTTTGGCTCGTGGATAAAGCTTCTAGAAATTTGATGTATGCAGGAGAAATTGTTACCGAACTCACAGATGTATATGGGTTTTGCCTTTCGATAGATCCTACTACCAAAACGGCTTTTGCTTTTGTAAATAGCAAAACCGGTAAGATAGAACAATGGAAATTGTCAATTTCGGGAGATAAAGTTACGGGAACTCTCGTTCGCACACTTCAGCTGCAAAGTCAAGTAGAAGGCATGGTGGCTGATGATGAATTAGGAAAGCTTTACGTAGGAGAAGAAGCACGTGGTGTTTACCGCTTCGATCTTAGCGAGACAGGTTCTGATAAAGGAACATTAATTGCCCTTTCAGATGAGAGTAACCCCGACATAAAATATGACATTGAAGGAGTTACCATTTATGAAACCAGTAAAACCGAAGGATACCTCATTGCTTCTAGTCAAGGTAATAACTCATATGCAGTGTTCGAACGTAGCGGCAAGAACCGCTACATCGGAAGCTTCAACATTGAGGATGGGGTGGTAGACGGTGTACAAGAAACCGATGGAATACACGCAGTGAGTGTGCCACTCGGAGAAGCTTTCCCAAAAGGCATGTTCATTTGTCAAGACGGATTTAATTATAACAATCAGATCAAAGTATCGCAAAATTTCAAAATGGTTTCTTGGGTGCTGATTGCAGAAAAGTTGGGGTTGGAGTAATGTCTGTTCTTGGCTTAAGCTTCCATTTTGACTCAATTTGATGAAAAATGAATGCCTCGGGTTAAATATCTTCGCCCCATGCTCAAGCGCATTCAATCATACCTAAACCAACCCTATCCTTTTAATTCTAATCCTAAGAGTTATTTGAAGGTGGTGTTCACGTTTACGTTTTTCATTGCTTTTTTTCTCATTCTGTTCAAACCCTTTGGTATGAACTTGATGCCCGGAAATCAAGCTATCTGGACTGCGCTTGGTTTTGCTGGGGTTACTTTCTTTTCCATGCTTGGTTTCTTGGGAATCACGCTCATGTTTCCAAACTATTTTCATGATGATAATTGGACCTTGGGACGAGATTTTTCGTTTTCATTGATCAATTTTATAGTGATTGGTCATGCCAATTATTTCTACATAAACAGTCCCATTTTTGGCGATGAACCCTTGATGGATTATTCGGCTATGATCATCGGAACGTTTGCTGTGGGCTTTTTTCCTTACACATTTTTGTTGCTAACAAAACACATCAGTAAGCTTCGAGTCAATACGCAATCGGCAAACGAACTGAACGAGAGTATACATCATGATAGAGAGACACATCAAAAAGCACAAGCGGTAACGGTTGAGTTTAGCGGTGAAAATGAAGGCGATAAATTGTTATTAGCGTTAGAAAAATTGCTCTACGTGCAGTCTTCGGGCAACTACATCGAAGTGGTTTATAACGATGGTGCTCATGTGAATAAATCCATCCTCCGAAACTCTATTTCGAACGCAGAAGAATTACTTGCTGCTTATGCAAATGTTTATCGCTGCCATCGCAAGTATTTGGTCAATCTCGACCGCATAGAAGAAGTGCTTGGCAACTCGCAAGGCTATCGCTTGGTATTGGATAAAGACGTGGAAGATATTCCTGTAGCGCGTGGCAAAAATGCCGAGTTCAAAGCCAAAATGAGTGCTTTACACACCTAGTCATTTCGTCCCTAATCTAGTCTTTTCAACCCTTTTGCTTGCATTTCGGCCCAAACGCATGCAGCACATCCCTTTCTGATTTTTTCCCAAAAAAGCTGCTTTAACCTTGTGTCATCAAAACGAAAATGACATGAGTGCAAACATCGAATCTACCATCAGAATCATCCACATTTTAAGTGGAGCCATTGCAATGTTTAGCGGCATTGCTGCCCTGTTTTTATCTCCAAAAGTGAAAACGCATCGTCCGCTAGGCAAAATTTTCGCCTATGCCATGACAAGCGTTTTTGTTACTGCGCTGTATATGGCCATTACAAAGGGAATCGATTTTTTGTTGTGCATCGCTATCCTCTCTTTTTTCTCGGTCATTATTGGTGTGCGCTCACTTAAGTTTTTGAAAGGAACAAAACCAGGAACCTTTGATTGGATAGCCGTGGTTGGAATCATTGCTGCAGGTTCATTTTTAGTAATCAAAGGATCGTTGGCCGGCATAACCAACTTTCATGCAGGTGTGGTCCTTTATTTGATTTTTGGCTCGGCCATGGTGTTTTTCGGATTCATGATTGCATCAGAATTGATTCGCACCAAACCTAGAGCGGCAAAGTGGTTCAGACTGCATCAATCTAATATGGGTGCAGCATTAATTGCCACGCTTACCGCTTTTTGTACTACCGTTTTGCACGAATTGCCTTCCATCACTGAATGGATTCTT
>CAZWXC010000390.1:0-3544 GCA_964637935.1 uncultured Flavobacteriales bacterium
TGTCATTTTTCACGAAAGTGCCATTGAGTGTGCTAAAAACGGCTGCAAGCACAGCTGAGATAATTCCAAAAGTGATTCCTAAACTATAGGTGGTTTCTGCTTGAAAAATGATTCCTAAACCAATAATGGTAAATCCACCCATCAGCACTTCATAGGGTAGAATTCTGCGTTTGAATAACAATGGTTCGAGCAATGCCACAAAAAGCGAAGTAGATGCCAACGCGGTGAGGCCGATAGAAACATTTGAAACTTTGATGGATTCGAAAAAGAAGATCCAATGCAGTGCGGTGACCATACCTGTGAGCACATATTTCAATCCTTTGGTGGGCGTAGTTTTGAGCTTCCGTTTGGTGATGGCCACAAAAAATAAAATGCCCAAAGAGGCAATAAACATGCGCCACCATACGATTGATGTACTCGAAATGGAAATCAACTTTCCTAAAATGCCCGTAAAACCCCAAATAAAAACGATGGCATGAAGCGCCAAATAGTTTTTGTACTTCGTAATTAGATTCAATCTTTTATCTCGCTCATTTTAGTAACACCACCCGAAACTATATACTTCATCACATCAGCAGGTTTTGCGTCAAGCGGTGTAACTTGACTTACCGGAACCACAAATAAGTTGCCCGAAAACGCATAGCTATGTGGTAAATAAACTGAAACTAAATCACTAGCAAGACCCAATTCACTTAAATCGTCACTGGTCATAAAACCAATTTTTCTCAACTCGGAATCTGGGTTTAGCTTGACTAAAACTGGACGATCAAATTTTTTCTGCGTGCCCACAAAGGCAGAAACCAAATCTTTGATGCTAGTGTAAATGGTCTGGATTAAAGGCGCTTTTTTAAGCAATTCATGTCCCCAATACACAAAAGGTTGCGCCAGAACAGTGCTTGCTAAAACTCCGAAAGTAAATATGGTTCCAAGCAGTGTAAGAGCGCCAAGACCAGGAATGTCATAAGGAATAATGCTGTCGATGAATACGAATGATTGTATAATAACATAGATGGTGGCCACAACCGGAACTAAGAATAAAACGCCCCGAAGAAAATACTTTGCAAAAAAGGAAAACACTGATTTCATGCCCGCAGAATTTGGGCGCAAAGTAAGTGTGTTCTGCGCTTTTAATGCGCTTTATTTTTCCTGTGATTCTCGCACTTTTTTGGGCAATGAAGCAAATACCAAATCGTAAGAATGATCAATTAATGATAGGATCATTTTATAGGATACATCTTCATTTACCGAAACGGTATTCCAATGCACTTTGCTCATGTGATAGCCTGGTTTTATGCCGTTGTATTCGGCACGCAACTCAATGGCACGCTCTGGGTCGCACTTTAGGTTGATGCCGCTAAAATTGTCAATTCCCGCAAGGGCAAACATTTTTCCATGAACTTTCAGCACCAGCGTATCAGGCCCAAAAGGCAAGCCTTCCGTTACGAAAGGCTTGCTCAGGCAATATTCTCTAAATTCTTCTATGTTCATTCTATCATTTCGCTCATCACTGGCAACACGTGCGAGTGTTTGATTTCACTTAAGATGATGTGAGATTTGATGTGGCCAACTTCTGGGATTTTGCTAATTCGATCGGTGATCAATCGGTCTAACGAACCAATGTCAGCCGTAAATACTTTGAGTTGGTAATCAAACTCGCCTGTTACTTGATGGCAGGCCACCACTTCTGGTATTTTCATGATGGCTTCTATAAATTGATGAATGCGATTTTCTTGCTGATGCAAGAGCGTGATTTGAATGAAGGCCTTAATCGTGATGCCCATTTTAGCCAAACTCAGCTCGGCATGGTAACCTTCTATGATACGGAGTTTTTCCAGTTTGCGCACGCGTTCAAGCGTAGGAGCAGGCGATAGTTCAATTTCTCGGCTTAGTTCAATGTTAGAGATTCTTCCGCGTTCTTGAAGAATGCGCAGAATTTTGTGGTCTATTTCGTCAAGTGGTCTTGCCATTTCGATATTAAATTTTGAGAATGTTGAGTTAATGCGAATAAAACTAGTATTTCAAAACTTAAAATCAAGACTTAATTTGGATTTTGTTTTTCGAAGGAGAGTTAATGTGTATTTAAGTCTAAGAGACATTCGAGCTTTTTACATGATCTTCAAAACTGCGCACTGAATACTGCCAACTACCCACTCAAAAAAACTACCTACTACTGACTATAAACTATTCACTATAGCCAACCCGTCCTTCGACCATTTTTGATTTTCAATCAAAAGCTCAAGACTCGCGTTCATCTAGAAATTGAATTATTTTATTTTATTTTCATTAATAATGATTCCAAAACTGCGCACTGAATACTGCCCACTGCTCACTCAAAAACTACAAACTACCTACTATAAAGCACTGGCCTACTTGGCGAAGCATCATTCTCAATTGGCGCAACCTGAAGGTTAAGCAAGTACTCGCCATCAGTTACTTCATTGGGTACATAAATTAATTCGGTAATGGTAGCGTCCATTCTTGGGTTTTCAGGGTAATTCCAAAAAGCCTTGTGAGCAGCCAAAGCACCGCCATCTTCTTCGCGGTCTACTGATGGTAAATCAAGGAGCAAGTGTTTGATGTTTTTCTCGCGCATCCAAGCAGCAGAAGCGGCCTCAATGTATGGCGGATTGCTACTTGAGTAATTGGTGAAAAGCTTTTTATCTGAATTAGGAAGTGTCCGCAAGATCAGTGCTTCAGGTTTCGAATCGCCTACTGCAGCTATAATTTGTGTTTTGGTTATTACCAAATCCTCACCATGCTTTTCAGGCTCTATAGTGACGAGCAATGCATCAAAAAACCATTGTTTTAAATGTTGATTTACACTGTACACTTCTGGTGCAATATGTCCAACGCATTCGGTATGCGTGCCGTGTCCATGCGGATTTAGAGTCAGGTTTCTAAAATTCACACTTCCACCTTCGGCCACCGAACCTACCCAATCGCCCATGCGCACAGGTTCTGCTTTTACAGGTGGCACGTACCAAGCCGAAGTGGCTTCTGGCAATGTGCGATATGGTATGGAAATGTCGATGCCGTTTTTAAAATCCATGTTTGCTTTTTAATGGCGAAATGTAACCGTATTCTAATAGATATTGAAATGGTAAAATTTCAGTTCTATATTTGAGTTATGCGAAAAACTCTGTTTTTGATTTTATCCATACTAGCAATTAGTGCTAGAGCTCAGTTTGCTGCTGGTGATACGACTACGATTTACACTTTTAACAGCGAAACAATCATTATGTCAGCGCTGACCGAAAATTACCTTCTCGAAGATCAAATAGGGGATGATACGGTTTGGAATTTTTCTACCCTCGATACGCTAGGAGATGTTACTGCAATTTTTTATGACGATATTACTTCTGAAATTTCTCCATCTGTGAATATGGTAGAATGCAGAAATGGCGGGCTGATTGTGAAATACTGGACAATCAACGATACTGCCGTTTATTATAGAGGTGAGCTTATCAAAAGGCCAGTGAGCTATTCTTGCGATGAAAGTTTGAACAATGAGTTTTATGGTGTTATTTATGGAAATACCGAGATT
>CAZWXC010000391.1:0-3534 GCA_964637935.1 uncultured Flavobacteriales bacterium
AAATGCTGGGATAGCAATCTTGTAGCCAAGTTTATCTGCTGCCCAACCTGCGTGAGATTCTAATAACTGTCCTAGGTTCATACGAGCCAAAACAGAAAGTGGAGAGATAATAATATCTACTGGAGTTCCATCTTCTAAATGTGGCATGTCTGCTGTAGGGACAATCTTTGAAATAACACCTTTGTTACCATGACGTCCAGCAAGTTTATCACCAACAGTGATTTTTCTTACTTGAGCAACTTTAACTTTAACTTCTTTGAGTGTACCTGGATCAAGTTCATCACCTAAATCTGCATCTAAGACTTGAACATCAATAACAGTACCTGATTGACCATGAGGTAATCTTAATGAAGTATCTCTAACTTCTCTAGATTTTTCACCAAAGATAGCTCTTAATAATCTTTCTTCTGGTGAAAGTTCTGTTTCACCTTTTGGAGCAATTTTACCTACTAAGATATCTCCTGAAGAAATAACACTACCAACACGGATAATACCTTCTGGAGTTAAGTTTGATAAGTAAACTTCAGAAACATTTGGAATATCATTTGTTAACTCTTCTGCACCAAGCTTGGTATCCATAACTTTTGCTTTATATTCATTAATTTGAACAGATGTTAGAGTATCTTCTCTAACTAATCTTTCAGAAATAACGATAGCGTCTTCATAACCAAGACCTTCAAATGATGCATATGCAATTGTTAAGTTTGCACCTAAAGCTAATTCACCACCATCAGCGGCTGGACCATCAATAATAACGTCCCCTGCTTTGATTTTGTCACCAACTTTAACAATTGGGTTTTGTGAATAAGAAGTTGATTGTGAAGTTCTAACAAATTTTGTAACTATATATGTATCTACACCATCTTCATAAGAATATAGTTCATCATTTTGAATTTCTGCCTCTGCTGCTGCAATCTTAGCAGCTGGTTTTGTAAGTTCAATTAAGATCTTATTACCATCTACATATTTAACTGTACCATCATGTAATGCTTTAACAGTTCTTTGCATTGAAGTAGCAATAGCACCTTCCATTCCAGTTCCAACAATTGGAGTTTGTGGTCTTACTAATGGAACAGCTTGACATTGCATATGGGTACCCATAAGTGCACGGTTAGCTTCGTCATTAGCAATAAATGGAATTAATGATGCTGATGTACCAATAACTTGATGAGGAACAACGTCAATAAATTGAACTTCTTCAACAGGTCCTTCAGTAAAGTTATTCATGTGACGTATAGCAACCCATTCATCTTGAATAACATTATCTTTAATATCAATACTTGCATGAGTAATCTTATAATCTTCTTCTTCATCAGCAGAAAGATAAGTAATTTCATCTGAAATAACCATTTTTCCGTTTTTATTTTCAACTTTTCTATATGGAGCTTCTAAAAATCCGAATTTATTTACCTTTGCATATAAAGATAAGTAAGTGACCAAACCAATATTAGGACCTTCAGGAGATCTAACCGGGTCAATTCTTGAATATTGTGAAGCATTAATGTCACGCATAGAGAATGATGCACGTTCTCTTGTGACACCACCTGTACCCATAACAGATAAACGTCTTAAGTTATCGATTTCAGCAAGTGGGTTTGTTTGATCTAAAATTGTTGAAAGTCTATTTCTTCTGAAGAATTCAGAAATTGTAGCAATTAATGGTCTTGCATTAACTAAAGCTGCTGGGGTAAGCACGTCTTCTGTTTTAGTAAGAGACATTTTTTCACGAATAGATTTTTCTAATCTAATTAAACCAATTCTAAAAGCAGATTCTTTGACTAATTCACCAATTTGTCTAACTCTACGGTTTGAAAGGTGATCAATATCATCAACTTTTCCTTGTCCATTTTGAAGTTTAAGTAAATATTTGACAGCTGCAACTATGTCATCTTGAGTTAAAACAGTTGTATCTTCATCAACAGAGACACTAAGTCTTCTATTAAGTTTATATCTACCTACTTTACCTAAGTCATATCTCTTTGGATCAAAGAATAATTGTTTGAAGTATTCTCTAGATGTTTCTAAAACTGCAGGCTCACCTGGTCTCATTTTTTCATATATTTCAATTAATGCTTCTTCTTGAGTTTTTGTTGCATCTTTTTCAATTGTGTTTGCAATCAAGTTGTATTCATCAATTTCAATTTCATCTTTGAGTAATTCTAATATATCTTCATCTGAATTGAATCCCAATGCTCTTAAAAGAACAGTTACTGGAATTTTTCTTCTTCTGTCAATCTTTACAGTAATAACATCTCTTTTACCAACTGTTACTTCAATCCATGAACCTCTTTTTGGACGAAGTTCTGCTGTATATAAGTTTCTACCAATTGTATTTTCCATAGCTCCTGAAAAGAAAACACCAGGGGATCTAACTAATTGAGTAACAACAGCTCTTTCTATACCATTAACAATAAATGTACCAATTTTTGTCATCTTAGGAATATCACCTAAAAAGACTTCTTGGGTTTTTTCTTCACCAGTTCTTTTATTAATTAAAGTAGCTTCGACATATAAAGGCATGTCAAATGTGACACCTTTACTTTTTGCTTGGGTAACATTGTATTTAGATTTTCCAAATCTGAATTCACCAAATGCAAGTGCCCAATTTTTACCTGTGTAATCTTCGATTCCTTTTTCTCCATTAACATCCTGTAAAGCTTGTTTTATTCCTGTTTCTAAAAACTGTTTATAAGAATCTAACTGAAGTTTAATTAAATCTAATTCTGGGAGAACCTTGTGTGATTGTCCCCAATTAAGACGAAGTTTTTGTTGCATATGCGCTTCCATTTCTACTTTATGTCTCGAAGTAATATTTCTTTTTCCACTAAAAAATGGCAGAGACTAGTCCAATAAGACTCTCTGCTTAAAATTTTATTTAGATTGACTTGAAGTCTTGTACTTTATTATACTCAAGAAACTACCCCACTAATTTTTTGTACACTGAACAGCCGATTATAACAAAATTTGTTCATTAACGCAAGTATTTGTTTATATTAGAGTTATGTTGATCTAGGGTTTTTGCAGTATACATGTTACCGTTATTTGCATGAATATAATACAAATCATCACTCTCTTGAGGTAAGAGTGTTGCTTTGATCGCATCATATCCTGGATTCGCAATAGGACTTGGTGGTAATCCTGGATGTAAATATGTGTTAAAAGATGAATCTAATTGCTTTTGTTGTGAGGTTGGTGGAGCCCACCAAGTATTTTGTAAACTGGAGTAACCAGAAACATACTGTAATGTAGCATCTACTTGTAGAGCCATCCCTAAATCAATTCTATTCCATAAGATACCTGCAACTTTTCTCATCTGATCATAATTTCTAGCTTCTCTTTCAACTAAAGATGCCATGATTAGCACATCATCAAAATCTCTATCTGAATCAGTAATTTCCTGTGCCAATCCTTGAATTATTTTTCTTTCAAAAGTATTAACTAACATACTATGAATATTTTTAGTAGACATTTCCCTAGGAATTAAATATGTATCTGGAAACAACATACCTTCTGATTCTTTTGCTAATTGAATAA
>CAZWXC010000392.1:0-3526 GCA_964637935.1 uncultured Flavobacteriales bacterium
GCGAAGCGTAACTGGGTCAATCACAACACCGTTGCCAATAAGGTTCATTTTTCCTTCGTGGAAAATACCAGATGGAATGGTGTGTAGTACGAATTTTTGACCGTCAAATTCTAAGGTGTGACCAGCGTTTGGCCCGCCTTGAAAACGAGCGATTACATCATACTTTGGTGTGAGAACGTCAACAATTTTTCCTTTGCCTTCGTCACCCCATTGCATTCCTAATAAAACATCAACTTGCATAAGTTTGCTTTTTTCAATAAGCGGACAAAAGTATCTATTTGCACAAGACAGCACCTATTTGATGCCATACTTTATAAAGAGTTTTACACTATTTGTGAAGGTGAAATTGGTGGCTCAATTTGAAATGAAAAGATTGTTTTGCGCCAGCGATAGCAGTGGAAATCCTTTGCAGTAAAAACGCAGTGAAGCAGGCTAGAAGCAGCGACTGAAAGAAGCTCGCTTATAGCCGTTGCGAAACAACGTTTTTAATGTAAAGATTGAAGCGAATAGCGCGCAATGTGTTTCTGCAGAGATGAAAGGTGACCGCGCCCAAATAGAGATCACTTTATTCTTCTGTTTTTTCTTCAGGAGTAGTAGCTACAGCATAAAAATTGAGCGAATGGTGCAGGATTTTGATGCCGAGGCTTTCTTCCAAGCTTTTTTTGATGAGCTGAAGGCGTGGGTCGCAAAATTCTTTGACTTCACCGGTGTCGGTAAAAATGATGTGATCGTGTTGGCGATTGGCAAAACTGCGCTCGAATTGCGCCATGTTTTTGCCAAACTGATGCTTGCGAATGAGGTTGCAAGCCAACAGTAAATCGATGGTGTTGTAAAGCGTGGCGCGGCTTACACGGTATTTTTTGTTCTTCATTTGAACGTAAAGCGACTCCACATCAAAATGGCCTTCGGAGGCATAAATTTCATCGAGAATGGCAAAACGTTCGGGTGTTTTTCGATGTCCTTTTTCTTCCAAATAGCTTCGAAAAATGCTACGTACGTCTTGTTTGAGGTCGCTTTGTTTCATAGAATGGTCAAAGGTATCAAATGCAGCGCTTATAAATTGGGTTCTAGTTCTTCGCCTTTGATGCGGCTTACACTGTTAACACCGCTCACGTTGCGAAGTTTACGCATGAGTTCGGTTAAGTGCGTAGTATCGTTGACGTAAACCTTTATAGATCCTGAGAAAATGCCGTCATCTGTGTCAAATGAAATGCTGCGCATGTTTACGTTATACTCGTTTGAAATCACTTTGGTGACTTCACTTACTAAGCCCACTTGGTCGAAACCGTTGATTCGAATTCCAGCTAAAAATGCGATGGATTCGGCATTGGTCCATTTTGCTTTTACGATGCGATAAGCGTAATTACTCATTAATTGGATGGCATTCGGACAATTTTCGCGATGAATTTTGATACCATCGCTTACGGTCACAAAACCAAAAACATTATCGCCTGGAATTGGGTTGCAACAACTTGCCAACTTGTATTCAAGGTTTTGCATGTTGTCTCCAATGACCAAATTGGCTTTTTTGTCATCGAGCTTCTCAACAATGTCCTTTAATGAGTTAGGAGCACTTTTTTTCGGAGCTCCTCGGTATTTTAATTGGCCATCTTGCTTCTTGAGGTTCGATAGTTTAGAAAGATCGAGGTTTTCTTGCCCAATTTTAAAGAATAGCTCTTGAAGGCTGGGCATGCGATAAAAGGTGAGCAGTTTTTGCAGGTTCGAATCGTTGTCGTCAATCTTGAGATTGCGCATTTTACGCTCTAGAATCTCTTTTCCGTCTTGCGCGATACGCTTTTTATCTTCTTTTAGCAAATTGCGAATGTTGCCTTTTGCCTTCGCAGTAATTACATACTTAATCCAATCTTCTTTTGGCTTTTGCTTTTGCGATGTGATGATCTCTACTTGATCGCCACTTTTAAGCTCCATGCTCAGCGGCACTAGTTTGTGATTGACTTTTGCACCAATACAATGCGCGCCCACTTGGGTGTGAATTTCAAACGCAAAGTCTAAGGCACTTGCACCTGATGGAAGACTTTTCAATTCTCCTTTTGGTGTGAATACAAAGATTTCTTTGCTAAACAGGTTTAGTTTGAAATCATCAATAAAATCCAGTGCACTTGGATCAGGATTTTCGAGCATTTCTCTAATGCTCGTGATCCATTCGTCTAGTGCATTTTCACTGGCCGATTCCTTGTATTTCCAGTGTGCAGCGTAGCCCATTTCGGCAATTTCGTCCATTCTTCGGGTACGAATTTGTACTTCAACCCACTTGCCCGTTGGGCTCATTACAGTGGTGTGCAGCGATTCGTAGCCATTTGATTTTGGCGTGCTGATCCAATCGCGCAGTCGATCAGGATTGGGCTTGTAATAATCAGTTACGATCGAATACGCTTTCCAGCAATCAGATTTTTCTTTGTCTGAATCTGATTCAAGTATCAAGCGAATGGCAAACAGGTCATACACTTCTTCAAAAGGTATGTTTTGCTTGATCATTTTATTGTAAATCGAGAAGATGGATTTTGGTCTCGATTTCAATTCGTATTGCATGCCGGCTGCATCCAATCCGCGTTTTATAGGAACAACAAACTGGTTGATAAAGCGCGTAAGAACGGCTTTATTTTTCTTGAGTGAAGTCTTTATTTGATCGTAAATCTCAGGCTCTTTGTATTGTAAACAAAGGTCTTCGAGTTCACTCTTCATGTTGTATAAACCAAGCCTGTGGGCTAGGGGAGCGTATAAGAAAAGCGTTTCAGAAGCAATTTTTTGTTGCTTGTCATGGCGCATGTGTTCAAGCGTGCGCATGTTGTGCAAACGGTCGGCAAGCTTGATCAAAATCACGCGAACATCAGCCGAAAGCGTGAGCAGCATTTTTCGGAAGTTTTCGGCTTGCATCGAAACATCGTCACCAAAATATGCATCCTTAATTTTTGTGAGTCCGTCAATGATCAATCGTACACGAGGCCCAAAGAGGCTTTCGATATCGTCAAGCGTAATTTCGGTGTCTTCTACCACATCATGCAAAAGCGCACAAACCACCGAAGTAGTTCCTAAACCAATCTCTTCCGAAACAATTCGCGCTACGGCAATAGGATGAAATATATATGCTTCGCCCGACTTTCTTCTTGTAGTAGAATGCGCCTCAACCGCTAGATCAAACGCCTTGCGAATCAAGAGCTTGTCTGCATCGCTACTTTCTCTCCTCGAATTCTTTAGAATAGCTCGATACTCTCTTAGTATGGCTTTCCTTTCTGCCGCTTCCTGTTCTGGTGTCATACACGCACTAATTTACAAAGTGCAAGGGCTAATATCAATAAATAAAGGACTGTAGTTTACTTTGCTGGAAGAATTTTTGTTCTCACCGATCCAAAGCCAATTCTAACGCCTTCGTTCTGGCAATGCGCCTTCATTATTACAGTGTCGTGGTCTTGAATAAACCTGCGTTCAGTTCCGTCTGCCATCATCACAGGCTTGGTTCCTTGCCAGCTAATTTCGAGCATTGAGCCATAACTATCTGCCGTAGGTC
>CAZWXC010000393.1:0-3525 GCA_964637935.1 uncultured Flavobacteriales bacterium
AAAGGCCTGGTTTTTAGTTATTGAGGTTTTGAGCGCTCAGCGTAAAAAAGCAGGTAGTGAAAAATAGAAATACAAACAAACTTCGAACATGAGTAAAGAGGGATTTTGACATGAATCGGACGTAATAAGCGGTTGAACAAAAAAGACAAAAGCAAGGCCAGCCATTGGCCAGACCTTGCTTCAAAAATCATTAAAAAAGGAGCGCGATTAAGGGATGATGGTCAATTGTTTTGATACAAGTACTTCCTGTTCATTTGAAAGCACTTGCACAAAGTATACTCCAGGAGCTAGGTTATTTGGTAAAGTGAGCTGTTTAGCGCTGTTGTTCACGTTCTGAAACGTATTTGACAATACTTCACGGCCATCCATACTTATCATGCGCACTGCGCTGAAATGAGCGTCAGCGTTGGCGCTAGTTAAGTTTAATACGCTACCTGCAACGGCTGGATTTGGAAACATGTTTACACTGTTGTTGCTAAAATCTGCTATGCCTTCTGGTGTTGGCGCTACGTATTCTTTTGCTCCGTTTTCATTGAATCGAAGTGAGTTTATTGGAGTACCTGCAACTTCTGAAGCAAGGCTTAATTCTACCAAAACATCTCCATAACCTTTTCGGTAATAGAACATCTTGATATCGCTGAAGGTGGCGCCTTGGGTTAATCCTAATCCGGCAAGCAAAGCCGCTGGAGCTTGCTGCCCACCAATAAAAAAGCTGTCGATTACTGTACTTACCGCAGTTACTTGTAGCACGTCCATTGAGTCGCTTGCATTACCAGCGCTATCGGTCATCATTAGTTTACCGTAACCAGTAACTTCAGCTTCCTTGTACCAACTTCTTTGGTGATATCCCGGTGTGTTGTTCAAACCAAACGCACCCACTGTAATATCAAAAAGTGTGATCCTTGTAAGATCATCTATCCACGTATCGCCAAATGCTAAAGGCAAAGCGACTATTTTTTCATTCACAGAATAAATTTGCTTGTGGTCTGGAAAATGCACATTATCACCTGGGCTGCCTGTTGCAGCTGCTATAGAATAAGTAGTATCGTATTGGTGCTTGGCATACATAAAGTAGCCTTCCTCATCTAAGCTATAATGATAATCAGTTTTGATGTAAAAGCTTGAGAGCGCAGCAGCTCCTGCTTCGTAATGATAACTTTCAGGAAAAAACGGATCGTTTGTGGTGAAATAATCAAAATCGGCTAAGAAAGTTTTTTCAATGTTTTGAAAATCCCACACTTGGTTTGCACCCATGGTTGGTGTGGTAAAGTCTGAAATATTTCCAGCGAAATAATAGGAAGTTCTGAAAGGCACTTGTTCTGTTGGGAAATCGGCCGCATTGATGGTGATTTGTGCGTGGCCACTGTTGCTCATTGCTGTTAAGCCAAGCACTAGACCAAAAGAAAGTAGGGTTGTTTTCATGGTGTATTAATTTGAGTTTTAAGCGAAGCTAGGCTCATCTAATGTGCTCAAATCAAATGTTGTATGAAATGCTACTGTGTTTGTATGAGGTAACGATTTGGTGTATGAATCAAGTAATTGTACAGTTAGAAATTAGCACTTTAACTCTAAGAGAAATGGAAATATTGGATGAATTTGACTGGTAATTAAGCGAATTGCTTTTTGGCAGAATTCACAAACTTCTTTAGAACATCGGCTTGGGTACCAGAAATCTTCACCAATTTGATTTGTGACAACACCTCTATACCGTGTTTTTCTATCAATGCACCAACAGATGAATTTAAGAATGAAGATGAAATACCATTTGTGCCTTCAAAAGAAACTTCTACTAAATCAGATTGAGCAATGCTATTTTCTACAGCAGTATACAAGGCATAGCCTGCAGCATTGGTCAATGTATCGGCACATATATCTGAAACTCGTAAATGATTCATTTCCGTTTGATTTTCGATGCAGATAACGCTAAAAAGTCTGTAAAGGTTTACACAAGAATTGAATACATTAAACAAGTCAACGTTTTTTGTCAATGCCTGCCGCGCAATGTTTTTTGAAATGACTTCTAAAATTTAAAATCAAACTACTATTTCTGTTAAACTGGCTTTGTCAATGATGGCATTAAATTCAATTGATAGTTCTAACGAGTATCAGTTGATTCAATCAACTTTTCAATTGCCGCACGCGAATCGCGTAATTGATTAAAACCATAGGGCAGCTTTTTCTCGCTAAAATCGGTAAACACTTTGGTCAACCATTTCCTCGCTTCTGGCTTTTGACCGTTTTGAGCTAGATAGATTATTTTTCTAATAACCATTATTCGAATACCGCTCAACATAACTTGCTCATCATGTCGGTTTAAATCTATTTCAGAAAACAAATTAAGAGCATCATAGTATTGACTATCAAAATCATACATCACCTTGTCTAAGCTAGGTTTAGGTACTGCCAGTTTTTGACTTATGATGTATTCGGTGAAGTATTTTGTCAAACCCAGAACCCGACTTGGATCAATTCCTACAATGAAACGTACTTCACGTCTAAAAGCATTTTTTTCAAGTAATGCCAATAGCAATAGTTCCCCACGAAGTATATACTCCTTGTGATATGAAGGGTGTAAAATCCAACTAAACGATTCGCTATTTGGTGCATTAATGGAAATCAGGCTATCTCTCCAAAGCCGGTAACCCAGTGAATCATGGCCTATGTCTGCATTTCCAAAATCTGCATTAAATTGATCCTTGAGCATTTGAGGATACCAATCTGTATTTAGTAACGTATTGTCAACAACCAAAACATCTGTTCTAAAGCCTTCTTCATGCTGTAAGTACATCAATGGGAAAGTAGCGTTATCTCCATTCACAATTAATATAGCATTGGCATCACAGCTCTTGAGTATCTGTTTGTTATACTCAAGAAAAAAATCACTGAAGCCACCCCGATCCTTTCCTAATTGATAGCAATAGGAGGCTGAATCATCCATATTTCGATATTGGTATGATATCGCTTGGCTGCCCCATAGAGATGTTTGCTTGGAATATGGATCGAGCACAAGTATTTCTTTTTCAAACCTTGGCGAAAGCTCAACAACTTTCAAAAAATGATGGCTTGCACTATCGGTGAGACGTAGATTTGCCTGCAACATAGTTTTGCCATCTTTTGAGTTAATTCGATCGAGACTATAGCCCATGTAGTAATGCGCCTCCGCACTATTTGGCTTAATTTTCAGCGCACGACTTAAGCACTGAGCCGCATATTCATAATCACTCTCTGAATAGGACTTTTGAAATTCGGCTTTACCGCTATCCAAAAGAATCGCGAACGAGTCGGTTTGTGAATACGATATAGCAGCCAATGCAACAAGAAAGATAGTCAGTGTCATGTTCAATATCCATCTGATAATGGCTGTGTCAAAAGAATTAATATTGGATGTTTTTCTTTTATTCATTAGCTGGTAATTAAATGAACTTATTTGTTCTCTTCTTTTCTACCCCACCATCGGCCATTCTCCATACTGTCCTTCGGCTTGTTCGATGACTTCTTTGAGAAGTTTATCCAATTCAGAGAAAG
>CAZWXC010000394.1:0-3515 GCA_964637935.1 uncultured Flavobacteriales bacterium
CTAGAAGCTAAAACCACTTGTTGAATAAGTTTTAAAGGTTTTTGTGTTGGATGTAAATTTTTAGTTCTTGTCGGTTGTTTAGAATATGTCAATATACTTTTAGGGTTTACTTTTGTAGGGTCGTAATCCTCTGCATATTTCATTATCATTCCACCAGTATGCTCATACCCAAAATTTGTTTTTTGATTATTTTTGTTTCTTACAGCATTTACTCTTAAATCTTCCTTTTTTCTATCTGTCATTTGCCTATTGTAAATTGGCTGTTGTAAATAAAATACCAATATATTTTCGTGTTGTTTCATTGGCATTTTTTTTACAGTTAATGCCCCAGTTGGTTGCACCTTATCCCAAATCCATTCATACTTAAACATTTCATAATTACTACTAATCAATTTCGTTGTAAAAGGTTGTGAAGCCGTTAAAACTATTGCACCATTATCTTTTATAATTCGCTTGTATTGTTTCCAAAGTAACTCCAAATCAATTATACTATCCCATTTACAGGAAATTAATCCATAAGGCAAATCAGCCAAAATTAACTGAATTGACTTATCAGGTATCAAAGGCATTATATCTAAGCAATCACCTTGAAACAAAGCACTACCGCTAACATCGGCTATATGCAATAGCGGTGTTTGTGCATTCTTTAACATTTGTTCTACTATCATATTTTATCTGTTATTTAAAGTTTTGTGTTTCAAATCCGCTACTGCATATAGCCAAAACGTTAGGCGACACCCTTACCGAACTGCCTGCAAACATTGAACGGACAACAAAACCGAAGACTAACGAAAATCATTTCTAATAATTTTTGTATTTTAGCAACTTAAAATAATTTGAAAAATTATAATGAAATTAAAAGAGAAAATATCGCTCGAAAAAGTATTTGAAAAAGAGTACAAAATAAAACTTGTTGAACTTGAAAGCAACAAGGAAGCGGTTATTACTCATTTTTTGCATAATAGCAAAAATGGTGTTTCTCAATTTTTCAAAAAAGATGCTGTTAAATACACGAAAGAAATTTTACAATACGAATACCCAAAAGAAGAAATTTCAAACATTGTTGCGGAAGAAGCACTGCAATACGGAATTTTTGAAACATTTGACATTCCATTTCCACCTGTTGAAAACCCTAAATTTAAGTTTATAGATTTATTTGCAGGAATTGGCGGTTTTCGTTTAGCAATGCAAAACCTTGGCGGAAAATGTGTTTTCACAAGCGAATGGGACAAAGAAGCAAAAAAAACTTACAAAGCAAATTTTGGAGAACGACCTTTTGGCGACATTACCAAAGAAGAAACAAAAGCCTTTATTCCAGAAGGTTTTGACTTGCTTTGTGCTGGTTTTCCTTGTCAAGCGTTTTCAATTGCAGGAAAACGTGGCGGTTTTGAAGATACAAGAGGAACGTTATTTTTTGATGTTGCGGAAATTATCAAACGCAAACAACCAAAAGCAATATTTTTAGAAAACGTAAAAGGTTTGAGAAACCACAACGGCGGAAAAACTTTAGCGACAATTTTAAATGTTTTAAGAAACGATTTAGGCTATCTTATACCTGAACCACAAATTGTAAACGCAAAAGATTTTGGCGTTCCACAAAACCGAGAAAGAATTTATATTGTTGGATTTCATCCAAGTACAAATGTTACGGAATTCAATTATCCTAAACCATTGGACAAAAAAGTGACTTTTGCAGACATCAAGGAAAAAGAAGTTCCTGCAACTAAATATTTTCTTTCTACTCAATACGTTCAAACTTTAGTCAAACACAAAGCACGACACGAAGGAAAGGGAAACGGTTTTGGATATGCAATTATTCCTGACAATGAAATTGCAAATGCTGTAGTTTGTGGAGGAATGGGAAGAGAAAGAAACTTGGTTTTAGACCACAGAATTACAGATTTTACTCCAACAACTCACATCAAAGGAACTGTAAATCGTGAAGGAATTCGCAAAATGACATCAAGAGAATGGGCAAGATTACAAGGTTTTCCTGACGAATTCATAATACCAGTTGCTGACGCATCTGCGTATAAACAATTCGGCAACTCCGTTGCCGTCCCTGCTATTCAAGCAACTGCAAAGGAAATAATAAAATTAATTGGAATTAAGAAATGATAACTGGAAATAAAGGAGAATGGAGCGAAGTTTATACGCTTTTAAAAGTCATTTCTGACAGACAACTTATTGCAGGAGATAGCAATTTAAACAAAATAGAAACTTTGATTTTCCCAATAATCAAAGTGCTTCGTGATGAAACAAACGGAACTTTTGAGTTTAGTTATGATAACGATTTAGTAATTGTCAAAAATGGCGAAGAAGAAATCAGAATTTCAGTATTAGAATTTCAAAAACAAGCTCATTTTTTGCTTACAAAACTTAAAGAAAAAACAAACGCAACTTTTTCAATTCCAGAAATTGAAAGTTTTATCAATTCTTTTAACAGCCAATCCTTAAAAGCAAAATCATCTGTAAAAAGCGATATAAGAATTGTAATTCACGACCAAAGAACAGGAACAAATCCAGAGCTTGGCTTTAGTATAAAATCACAACTTGGCGGTGCTTCTACTCTATTAAATGCAGGGAAAACCACAAATTTCATTTTCAAGATTGAAAATTTGACTTTAACTCAAAAGCAAATTTCCGAAATAAACGCAATTGAAACGAGAAGCAAAATCAAGGACAGAATTGAAAAAATATCAGAATTTGGAGGAAGTCTAGAATTTCAGAAAACTGAAAGTTCAATTTTTGGAAACAATCTTATTCTGATTGATAGTGCATTACCAAAAATAATCGCCGAAAGTCTGAAACTATTTTTTACATCAACATTTTCGACAACAATTGAACTAACAAATCAAATTTCAACAACAAATCCGCTTGACTACAATTTAGAAACCAATCATCCATTTTATTCTTACAAAATCAAACGTTTTTTGACAGACATTGCTTTAGGAATGATGCCTTCAAAAGTTTGGAATGGAGAATTAGACGCAACAGGCGGTTATTTGGTTGTAAAAGAAAGCGGGGAAGTTTTATGTTACCATATTTATAACAGAAACGAATTTGAATACTATTTATTTACAAATACTACATTAGAAACAGCGAGTAGTACTCGTCACGAATTTGGAAAAATTTACGAAGAAAACGGACAATTATATTTCAAACTTAACTTACAAATTCGCTTTAAATAAATGAATGTGAAAAAGGGCGATCGCCTAACAACAGTTTGGCAAAATGGCGGGTTTAGTGCTAAATTGAACATTCAGTTTTCAAAAGAAATTTAGTTCTAAATTGTAAGTAAGTGCTTCAAAATCCGCCACTTCGCCAAGCTGGAAAACGTTAGCAAACATTAAAAACAAAAATTAAATAAATTAAATTATGAAAAAAATTATTACAGTTTTAGCATTATCTACATTTTTATTTTCTTGTTCTTCTGGACCTGAAAGTGCTGCCAAAAATTTTACTGAAAATTTAGCAAAAGGAAAAGTAGATGAAGCAAAAAAGCAGCGTTTTCG
>CAZWXC010000395.1:0-3514 GCA_964637935.1 uncultured Flavobacteriales bacterium
CTGTGTTAACACAAGTATTTGGAGATGCTCAGATCGCAAATGGTCGCATGCAAGTTACTCCATCTGCTTCTAGCAAGACTGGAGGGTTTAGTATTGAAAACGTAAATAATGTCGCTGCCATCAACAATGGGTTTGAAATTGAGTTTTTGCTAACTGCTGACCAACCAATTAACACCTATGGCACAGGTGGAGGCGATGGAATTGCATATTCGTTTGGAGATAACGCAGTTTACCTTCCTGGACAAGATGCTTGTGCTGGATTTGGTGATAAATTGAGAATATCATTTGATGCAGCAAACAACGGAAACGTGAACAATGCCGCGGGAGTTTATGTTGCCTACGGATATACAGGTGCAAACCAACTTAGCACCACTGCCACAACAACATTGGCATATGTAAACAACATTGCTGATTGGAAAACCAAGACAGACGTAATGGTTAAAATAAGCATTGACCTTTTAGGCAAACTTACCATGAGTATTGATGGCAATGAGATTTTCAGTAATGTGCAACTTCCTGAATCGTTTGTTGCGGCTGACAAATCAACATGGAAACATCTATTTTCAGCTCACACAGGTGGCGATGCGTTGCGACAAGCAGTTGATAATGTAAACATCACTTACAATGCACTTGACTTTGGGATAACCCAAGGAAATGGAAACAACAATGAGCCAAACACTTGGCAATCGAGTCCGATGTTCGATAGTTTAAGCATCGGAACATATAACCTTTGGATCGGCAACCCAAACGACTCAACTTGCAATAAAATGGTGGGCACGTATACATTGGAATACAATTCACCACAAGTGAACCTTGGCTCAGATACAGTTTTCTGTATTGGCAACAGCATTACACTAGATGCGACTAATGCTGACACCAACTTTACTTACCTATGGAATGATGGTAGTACAAATTCAACGCTCACGATCGACTCAAGTAATACATACTGGGTGTTGATTACCGATACTCTTGGTTGTACGGCTTATGATCAAGTTAATGTATCTGTTTCTAATGATATTCCTACCGTAGATCTTGGATCAGACACTACTCATTGCGGTCCAATAGAGTTGACAGTCACTAATACTAATGTTGATTATTTCTGGTCAACTGGTGCTACTAATAATTCCACTACAATTTCACAAACAGGCACTTACTTCATCACAGTAACTAATGCAAGTGGATGTGAAGGAAGCGATGCGATAGATGTTACCATTAATGAATTACCAGTTATAGGATCGGTATCGGCTTCAGGATTCGGAGAAACTTTCACGTTTGTTGCCAATAATTCAACATTTGTTGATAGTTATACCTGGAACTATGGTGATGGAAATTCTGATAATACTGTTTCAAATCAGACCACATATGTTTATCCAAGCGGAGGAACATATGAAGTAGAAGTAATTGCCTCTAACCTTAATGGCTGTCCATCTGATACGCATACGGTAGAAGTATACGTTACCCCACTTGGCATTGAAGACGAAAACGCCTTTAGTTCATTGGAAGTATATCCAAACCCTGCTAGCAACTTATTAAACCTTCGCACTGGAGGTAGTGAAAATATTCTGGACGTTGAAGTTTACAGCGTTTCAGGAACAATCGTTCTTTCAACAATTGATCTCAATACGCAAACTACAAGTCTTGATATTTCAAGATTAAGTGCTGGAGTGTATATGGTTAAAGTTCAATCGAACTCACAATCATATTTACAAAAGCTTTTAGTTAAGTAGATAGTTAGATTGATTAACACTTGAGTAACCGCTATTCGAATAATCGAATAGCGGTTTTTCTTTGCCATTTCGTATTGTTGACGTCTAATTACTATTTATGAAATGAACCCTATGCCCCTTACATCACTACCTAAATGCGTTTTTTATTTTTTAATTTTTCTATGTTCCAATCTTTCATTTGCTCAATCAATTGATTTTAAAACTCTTGATATTACAGAGGTTCATGAATCAATTGATTCACTCTTCAAACAGAAAGCTTTTTCAACCCTCAATGCTGCACTACTTGAACTTGATTTGACAATAGAAAAAGAAGTTTCAGATAAAAGCAAATTAAACCTCAGCAAATTTTTAATTGAAAAAAACAGTAAAAACCTCACATCTGACGTTTCAGTACACACCTTAAATCAAATCATTGAAAATTGCTCAAAAAAAGAGGGAGACGAAAACGATGTATTGGCTACTGCCTACTATTTACTTGGAAAAGAATATTATGAAAGTCAAAATTTCCCATTTGCACTTGAATTCTATTTAAAATCTGAACGCTTTTTTAAAGAGAAATGCAACTATACTTCCAATGAACTCTACTGGTCACTGGCAAAAGGCTATTTTGATTTTAGAGATCATGAAACTTGTCTCAATTATCTGAACATAGCTTTACAATGTGATGAGCTAGATTACATACTCAAAATCAACCTACTAAACACAAAAGCTCTCATTTTAACAAGTCAACAAAATTTCAATGAATCAAAAAAATATTTTATTGAAGCTTTAGCTATTGCCAATGAGTTACCCGACAGCGCTTGGATCGGTATTTTGAATGGAAATATTGGTTACAATTTTCACAGCATAGGTATGATGGAAGAAGCCAAGCCTTTGATTGAAGTAGATTATAAGCTGAGTACGAAACATAGACAATGGAATAGCGCATTTAATGCGCTGAACATCATTATTGATATTGAAATGAAAAAAGAACCGATAGATTTCAACTATTTGGATTCACTTTTTACAGCAGCAGAAAACATGTTGATTCATGAAATAGATGGTAAAGCAAGAAATAAATATTTACACAACAAAGCCGCATTTAACTTTCTCAAAAAGAACTTCGATTTAGCATATAGCTTTCAATTAAAAGCATACAATCTTCAAGACAGTCTATTTGCAGAACAAGATTTAATTACTGTAAAAAAAGCAGAGATTAAATCAGAAGCTGAAAATCACCTTGCACAACTTAATAGTATTGAACGAGAAAGAAAGCAAGAAATCATCATCCGAAATACCATAATAGGATTGGCCCTCTTAGCCATAATAATATTGTTTCTGATCATTAGGCTAAGCATTACAAAACGCATTGAAGAGAAAAAAAGACTAGAACTTTTACAAAAAAGCACTTCAGATCAACTAGAAAATGCCAAACAATTATTAACCAACTACATTAAAAGCGCCAAAGAAAAAAATTCACTTATCGCCAAATTCCAAAATGAACTTGAATTAAAAGAACCATCAGGTGAAGCACGTGTCAACAAAGAACTTTTGATGTCTCAACTTTACGAATCATCCATACTTACCGAAGATGATTGGATCGAATTCAAGCGCATATTTGAAAGAGCTCATCCAGGTTTTTTTCAAAAACTCCAATACTATCGCAAAGATTTAACCACTTCTGAGATGCGTTTTCTAAGCTTGTTAAAACTGGGGTTAGAAATTAATGAAATGGCAGCCATGCTTGGTATTTCGCCAAACTCGGTTCGTAGAACCCGATTAAGACTGAAAACTAAGCTCGAATTAGA
>CAZWXC010000396.1:0-3182 GCA_964637935.1 uncultured Flavobacteriales bacterium
GCGATCTTCCTTTTCGTCACCAGTTCATGATCGTGCGCGAGTTCATTTTCATATTTGAACAGGATCCGGTCCAGCGTCTGGCTGATCTTGGTCTGGGTTCGAACCATCTCGATTTTCGGCCAAGTCGTGCGCTCGCCAAGCTGGATCAGTTCGGCGATATCCTCAATGGGCAAGTTGCTCAAAATCTTGGACGGGCCCCAAAACATGGTGGGTCGGATGATATTGATATCACCCGTATAGTCCTGATTGACCACAGACAGCGCCATATTCGCCATGCTGTTGAGACGAGGAAAATAGGATAGCGGCTTTTGCATCATTTCAACATTTGCGTTGAGCCATGCTTTCATGGTCGCAGTCGTCGCATTGCGGATCGATGAAAGCGGATTACGCGCTTGGCTGAAATCGGTGGCAAAAGGTGTGATCAGCGGATTCGCCTGACTGACAATATGGTGGTTGACACCATAGAGCCGGGCAAGCCTTTTGACCGGCAGATCATTCGTCACAGAACCGTCCACCCATTTGCGATTTGGCAGATAGGGAACCCGCTCGCCGCGATGATCTTTTGCCGCCAAAGTGACGGGTGGATAAATCCCAGGGACAGCGCAAGATGCCAGAACCGCTTCGCGAACGTAGACATTGGGAGATGCAATGGCGTTCAACAAACGCGAAGTCTGGTGCTTTTCCGCCGGGGCTATGGAAATGTTGAGATGACGCCCAGTGAGCTCATAGGCCTCCTGAAAGGTCAGATCGGGAAGCAAGTCGGTTAGCCGCTGGCGTATCTCATCCGCTCGCATACGACTGGGTCCGCCGAAAAACCCGCCCTGCCCCTCATCGTCATGATCCGTACCGATAACCAGGTTTTCCGGCTTGAAGAATGGAGGAATTTCTTGGTCGACATGTGTGCTGATCAATGCGCCGACGACCGATCCCCCGCTGGATCCAGACATGATATCGGGTAACAGGCCTTCTTCCCAAAGCGCTTTTGCAACACCGACGTGAAAATAGAGAAAAGCACCAGAACCGCTCATCAGAAACGCTGATCGTCCATAGCAATGTTGCGCCCGACGGAAGAAATCGAGCTTTTCCTCGAACGGAATGTCGGTCACTTTGTCGCTGGCCAGATATTCCAGTGAATTTACAATCGCATCGACATAATCCTGAATGAGCTGCTTGGTACCAAATTGCGCTTTCTGGTGGAGACGAGCATGCCCCATGCCATCCATATTTCCGTGGATGCCCTCATTCAAAGCGTAGAGAAGGCCAGCGTTGTCCTGCGACTTCCATAGCTTGGACAGGCGTTTCAGCCGCCGGCGGATG
This sequence comes from uncultured Flavobacteriales bacterium, assembly GCA_964637935.1. Lineage (GTDB taxonomy): Bacteria > Bacteroidota > Bacteroidia > Flavobacteriales_G > Salibacteraceae > SHAN690. Next base: position 1,318 of record CAZWXC010000396.1, read on the forward strand.
GATTTATGGTCAAAATGCTTACTCTCGTCCGACGACTTCCATATGTCGACTCCAGTAGATTTGTCGTGCGCTTTCGCGGCTTTCGACCATTCGGAATAGCTCTTGGCCTGGGCCATGGCTTTTTCCATCTTCAAAGTCGTGTTCAGGATCATCTTCGGTTCACTCTTTCAGCAAAATTCCACATGCTAGCATGGGCCGCCCGGGTATCGGACGGCGGGCAATAGATCCGCTCCTTATTTCGCTTTCGGCTTGTTACCGCCGATAGTTTTTGATGCAGTCTTTCTCGGTTTTTTGGAAACCCGTCGATACATCACCGAACCGTCTGCCGGCGTCACCGGTTTTTTTGATGCTACCGCCGGCTTTTTTGCTCGGCTTGCAGCAGCACTTGGCTTGGCATCCTTCAGTTCGTCGAATGCTCTTTGCAGGCATTCCCGGAAAAACTCAACATCGGGCATCATTTTGCGGTCGGAAATGATACTGAAGGAAATTGTTCCGTTGTAGCTTGGCGTGGCAATAAACAGGCCCATACCGTGGGCCAGCGGTGCCAGGCCATATTGATGCGTCAGCTTTGCGCCGTTCATATAGAGCTGAATCTGGGGTCCCGGAACGTTTGAAACCATCAAATTGCTCATTTTCGGGGCAAAGCGCTCGTCGGTCAATATTCGCGCCACACTGGCCATGGTCACGCCAGGAATATGTTTGGTCAGATCGGTCATGATCCGCGCGCTGAGCCCGGACTTCGCCGCTTTGGTCTCGCGTGTCGTATCCTTGATTGCTTCCAGGCGCTTGATCGGATCGGCAATATTCGACCAGATTTTGATCGTCATCGCAGAGATATTGTTGCCGGGATTGGCTTCATCGCCGGAACGGCTGCGTGCGTTGACCGGGGCCACGGCTACCAAGGATTCCTTGGGCAATTCCTTATGTTTGGTGAGATAATGACGCAAACCGCCGCTGCAGATGGCCAGCACAACATCATTGATCGTCGCATCGCTCACCTTGAGCCGCATTTTTTTCAGCTCTTCGAGATCGAAGGTGACCGCATCGAACATTTTATTCGGGGTAACCGGGCCGTTGAACCGGGTTTCCGGAACACCGGTATCGGTTTTATCGTCTCCGCCCTGCAGGCTTTTTTGCGCCGTCGACAGAAGCGCCGGGGTAAATTTCAGCAGCGCCTGCGTCAGCTTGACCGGCGACGAGATGGTACTGTTGACCGCTCGGCTCAATATCTCCGATATGGTTGGCAACGTATTGGTCGCCGCGTCTCCCTCCGGCAGCGGAATCGCCGGCGTTCCTTCGACATCCTTGTCGGAAATAGCGGCGAAGAAATGGGCCCCTGATACCCCGTCAATGGTGCTGTGATGAATTCGCGTCAAAATGGCGTAGCTGCCCTTGGCATAGCCGGGGATGTTGTCGAGCCCCTCGACCACATACATGTCCCACAGCGGCCGTGTCATATCCAGCGGCTTGCTGTGATGGCGGGCCACATGAATGCAGAATTGCCGCCAGTCGCCGGGTTCGGGCAGACGGCCGTGCGAAATATGCGCTTCGAGATCGAAATGCTCGTCTTCGACCCAGTAGGGATGGTCGATATCCATCGGCAAACGGTATAATTTGCGCTTGAACATCGGCGTGACGTCGAGGCGTTTGCGCATATGTTCGATAATATCCTTGAACCGCACCTTTCCGCCCGGAGCGGTTGATGGATCATAGATATAGACGGCCATCACATGCGTCAGATTGGTCGCGGACTGGATATAGAGAAACTGGGCGTCCTGCGCACTCAACTGGCTTATATTGCTCTGCTCGGTCATCCATTATGTCCTTTCGACAGCGCGATCATTCACATATCCGGTCGGCTAGCG
>CAZWXC010000396.1:3192-3506 GCA_964637935.1 uncultured Flavobacteriales bacterium
GTCACGCTCAACGGGACGCCCATCGCCGAAGTCGGCGAGCGCAAGCAGTTCGAGCCGGGATTTCTCCATTCGCCGGGACAGCGCCCTGAATTTTCGCAGCAGCGCCTTGCGCTCGGCAATCGTCTCCGGGGTGGTTTCGCCGGTCAGACCTAGGCCTGCAGCCATTCGGAAGCCATTTTCAAATAGAATCTTCCCGATCGAGGCCTCGCTGGTGATCCTGCGGAGCAGATAGGCCTGCCTCCCCTCTTTCAAGGCCGTTTCCACACAGGGCTTCTTGTCGATCGCGCTGCCCGGCTCCAGCCGCGGCGCCCGCG
>CAZWXC010000397.1:0-3488 GCA_964637935.1 uncultured Flavobacteriales bacterium
CGGAAGCGAAAAAGACAATCAACGCTTAGTTGCAACTCGATTGAAAAACGTTAAATCCTTGATCGCTTCGTATCCTAATTTGGTGATTGAATTCACCGAGAATTTAGGTGAATCAAAGCCGGTGAAGCTGAATGGAAAAGAGCAATTTGAGTTAAGCCGATATGCGAAAATTGAAGTGATGAAGCGCCAAGCTTATGTGGCGAACGATCGAGTGATTGCGCCCAAATCTGTGACTTCAGATTACTTTTTTAAGGTTTCGAAGCCTCGAACGCAGCGCATTCCTATTGACACGCGCAGAAAACAAAAAATAGAAGGTGTAGATGGAACATTTGTAACGGTGTATCCTGGTGCGCTGCAAACCAAAAAGGGTGAAGTTTATTATGGCCGCGCCATTGTGTCATTGCGCGAGTATTACCGCTATGACGAGATGTTGGCCGATAGCCTGCATACCATGGCTGGTGATCAGCAGCTAGAAACGGGAGGCATGATTTACCTAAACATTGAAACCGAAACAGGTGAGCAACTTGAAGTGAGAAAGGATAGGGCGGTGCATATTGGTATGCCAACAGACACAGTGAAAGAAGACATGTTGGTGTTTAGAACCAAAGAAATATCGAAACGAAGAATGACTTGGTACGAACAAAATCAAAATGCGAAAACCAAACTGAGTTACATAAAAATTAAGGATGGTGTCAAACTTAAAGTAGTTGATTCTCCGGGAGACGTGACGCGCTCCATGGGCATCGAAACATTTGACGGTTACAACATGAAGTCGGTGCCTGTTTATGGTCTTGACGTTACGGGATTTGGATTAATCAATTGCGATCGTTTTTTGAAAGTAACCGATAAACGCGATGTAAACATTGCCTTTTCGGCAGAAGACAGCCTCAATCCAGCTTCTGTGTTTATTCTGTTTGGTGAATATAAATCCATTATGACATACACGCACAGCGACAAACCAAACGAATTAATCTTTGCAGGAATTCCTAGAAAAACGCCCGCTTATATTTTCGCTTTCTGCGAAAAAAATGGAGAGATTCGAACGGCCGCACTTCCGCTAAAAGACGAACAATCGAATTATGAATTGGTGTTTTCACCCACAACCCTAAACCTGAAAGAGAGCCTTTCGGCAATGGAATCAACGTTGCCATAACTGTTTTTTAATGCTGTGACAGCCGTGTTTTTTGCATATTAAAACATGCTTTTTATCTTAAATATGTAATATTGCATATTATAATATGCTAATTTTGATTGGAGCTAAAGTAAATATAAAGGATGTAAAATTGGGTGTGGGTAGGTTTGTTAAAGCCAAACGAAAGGCCGAAAATTTGACCCAAGAGCAGCTTGCCGAGCGGTTAGCCATGTCTAGAATCACGATTCAAAACTTAGAAGCAGGAAAGAACTTTACCATGGATACGCTTTTGAAAGTGTTGCAACATTTTGATTTGCTTAGTGCGCTTCATCAATTGATCGTTAGCGAAGTAGATGCAGCAGAAAACATGGAATCTCTTTATTGATATTAAAGTAGGTGTCGTGATTACAACCCACTAAATTTCCTTTCTCTCTATCTATTTTCCCTTCCAAAAATCCTTGCGAATCTCCTATTTTGCTGCCTCAAATTATGATGAGCTATGAGTGATGATATGATTAGTGGCTTGCTAGAGGCATTGGCTTTTTCGCCCGACAACGTGCCTTTGCGCTTGCATCTTGCAGATGCGCTTTACAATTTCGGTCGGTTTTCTGAAGCTAAAGAGCACAGCTACATTGCATTAAGGCATCAACCTAAAAACACGAAGGCCAAAGAGTTTTTGGCGAAAACGTGTTTCGCGCTCAACTCGTTTTCAGAATGCATCATCATTTTAGAAGAATTGGAGCGTTCAGAGCAACTGACTTTTAATGCTCAATTGCTGTTGACCAAGGCGTATGTGAAAGAAAACTCCATCGCAAAAGCCATCGATTCCTATAAATCTGTCCTGAAAATAGATCCAAAATACCGTGACTCAGAGCTTGATAAGGTGTTGCGAACATCAACTCCTTCTAAGCCAAAAAGCACTTATGATGATGAGGATGATGGCATTTATGGCTTTGATGAAGATGAAGACGATGACGATGATTTGTTTGAATTCATGGAAAAACCAGACATCAATTTTTCGGATGTAGGCGGCATGGACGAAATCAAGCGGCAAATTGATTTGAAAATCATCAAGCCACTACAACATCAAGATTTATACAGCGCTTATGGCAAAAAAGTAGGTGGTGGAATTTTGCTTTATGGACCTCCGGGTTGTGGTAAAACATTCATTGCCAAAGCCACAGCTGGCGAAATTGATTCAAACTTTTTAAGCATTGGCCTCAACGATATTCTCGATATGTGGATTGGCAACAGCGAGCGTGCTTTGCATGATGTGTTTGAGTTTGCTAGACGCAACACGCCTTGCGTTATTTTCATTGATGAAATTGATGCGCTTGGTGCAAACAGATCAGACCTCAAAGGTTCGGCTGGACGCAACGTAATCAACCAGTTTTTAGCAGAATTGGATGGCGTGAGCGCCAATAATGATGGCATTTTAGTAGTTGGGGCAACCAATGCGCCTTGGCATCTTGACCCAGCATTTAGACGCCCGGGCCGCTTTGATCGCATTATTTTTGTGCCGCCACCCGATGCCGAAGCTCGTGAGCATATTTTCAACTTAAAGTTGAACAATAAACCTACTCAAGACATAGATATTAAAACTTTGGCTAAGAAAACCGAAGAATTTTCGGGTGCGGATATCGAAGCTGTGATTGACATTGCGGTAGAAGCAAAGCTAGAAGATGCGTTTATGGATGGCGTGCCAAAACCTTTGGTGACGAAAGACCTATTGAATGCATTGAAAAAGCACAATGCCACTACCAAAGAATGGTTTAAATCGGCTAAGAATTTTGCGCTATTTGCCAACGAATCAGGTTTGTATGACGATATTTTGGCTTACCTGAAGATCAAAAAATAGATGGAAGAAGAACGCTATTACAAAGCACATTTACTGTACCAGCAGCAGCGTTACCAAGATGCCGCTAAGGTGGTGAATCAGATGCTGAGCATTGAACCAAACGATGCTGAATCGCTGGCGCTTTTGGCTTTGTGCAATTTGCAGTTAGAAGAATATCCGCAAGCGCTTTCGGCTATTGATTCGGCTGTAGCTGCCAATCCAAATAACGCCTACATTTTGTACTTCAAGGCAGTGATTTTGGCCAACATGCGCCAACTTGCCGAGGCACTAGACTTGTCAGATCAAGCCATTTCTTTGAATCCTGAAGACGCTTCTTATTATTCCATCAAGTCGTTCATTTTGTATGAAAAGAAAGACTATGCGGGCGCGCTGCAAGCTGCCGACAATGCGTTGAGTATTGATGCCGAACACCTAGATGCGCTTAACAATAGAAGCCGTGCACTCTTGCGATTGAAGCGCACTGAAGAGTCTTGGGAAACCATAGAAGAAGCCCTGCAA
>CAZWXC010000398.1:0-3484 GCA_964637935.1 uncultured Flavobacteriales bacterium
TGGTGAATTTCCATTTCGCGTTTCGTTGCCCAACGAAGGTTAGAAATGTGGTTGTTCAACTTGTTGTAATCCAAGTGAAGAATGTATATGTGATCTTCAGTTGGTTTTGGCCCAAGGTGATATTCACCTACTAAACGGTGAATATAGATTTGAGAACTCTTTGGTTTAGTTCCTTCATCAGTTTTTACGAATTGACGGTATCTAAATGCAGCGTAACCATTGATGTCGGTCGCTTTTAGAATTTTACCATCTTCCATTTTTTCTTTGTAGCTGATAATACGTCCATAGTTAGATATGGAGTATTTCTTTCTGAGATTTAAGTGGCTAAGGTCTACTGTTTCCCACTTTTCATCCCAATACTTTTTTAGTCCCATAAAATAAAATATTGCGATTAATTAAAAAATTTGCCCTAACAGTATGTTACTGTTACTCCAAATGTAGAATAATTTATTTCTGTAGCAAAGCGTTATAAAAATCTGCAACAATAAATGTGCTTCCGCCTACGTAAAGTGTATCGCTATTCGTTAGCAGATGTACTGAATTTGCTAGTGCTTCAGCCAAGTTCGCATATTTTTTGAACGATGCTTTTTTCTTAAAAAAATATTTTTCAAGCTCTTTTATAGATAATGCCCTTGGTACTGATGCTTGTGTGAGATGATAAAATGCGTTTTCAGGAAATAAATCAATGATTTCCCCAATTTCTTTATCGTTTACAAAGCCGAGCAAGAAGTGCAAATCACCTTTAGTTGTTTTTTGGAGCTGATTTATATTCTGAATTAGACCTTCTTTGTTATGACCAACATCGCAAATTATTCTTGGCTCTGTTTGTACAATATCCCATCTGCCTTTCAATTGTGTGTTTTTCAATACATTTTCGAATCCGTTTTCAATGTTAGATGCAGATATTTGAAAACCTATTTGCTGCAATTTCTTGCACGCAATTAGCACCGTTTTAAAGTTCTCTTCTTGGTAGTTTCCTAGAAGTGGAGACCAAGGAATTACGTCAAACTCTTGTTGATCTGCAAATATGATTTCGGCCTTTTTATCATTAGCAATAGATTGAAAAACTGGAGCAGTTTCATCTTGCGTTTTTCCGATGATTACAGGAATGTTTTCTTTAATGATACCGGCTTTTTCTGTTGCGATTTTGTCTAAGGTGTTTCCCAAAAACTGAACATGGTCATAGCCAATATTGGTAATGATGCTTAGTTCGGGTATAATCACATTTGTGCTATCAAGCCTTCCGCCTAAGCCAACCTCTACAATGGCGATATCAACTTGTTCTTTCGTGAAATGATCAAAGGCAAGGCCAACTGTCCATTCAAAAAATGAAAGTCCTTGGTTGGCAAAAGTGTCTTTGTAGGTTTGAGTAAACTCGATGACAGATTGCTCTGAAATCATTTCGCCATTTATTCTGATTCGCTCTCGAAAATCCACCAAGTGTGGCGATGTGTACAAACCCGTTTTAAATCCAGCATCTTGAAAAATAGAGGCAAGTAGGTGAGAGGTGCTGCCTTTACCATTAGTTCCAGCAACATGAATGCTCTTAAACTTTTTGTGTGGCGCATTCAATTGCTCCATGAGCCACCAAGTATTGTCTAGGTTAGCTTTATAAGCTGCCTTTCCAATGCGTTGATACATTGGTAGCTGGGCAAAAAGATAGTCCAGCGTTTGCTGATAGGTCATTCTAAAATGAAAATGTACTCGAGTGTTCCAGGCTGTTCGGTAGCAGCATTTTCGCTTGGCGAGAATTTCGCTTTTCTAGCAGATTCTAATACTCTGGCAGTGAGTGCCGCATTGGTAATGGTAGTTCCGCGTCCACCCGGTGTAGCACGCACCACATTGCCTTGTCTGTCTACAATAATGTTGATGACAATCTTGCCACTTTCTTGTAGGTCTGACTGAATTCTAGGTGCTCCTTGAAAAGATCTTCCTGCTAAATTTCCTTTAACGCCTTTATTTGGTCCACCAGTAAGTGATGATCCGCCATCAACTCCATCGGGTTTTCCATGGTCACCCGCTTGGTCACTGTTTCCTTGGCCTTCGCTAGAGTTGTCCTTAGCACTTTGAAATGGATTGCTTTTAATCACATTTTTTAACCGTGAGTCTAATTCAGGCTTAGGTTTTTCTTTAGGTTGTTCCTTTGGTTTTTGCTGTTCAATTGGCTTCACCACTTCGTATGATGATGGTTCATCTTGTGTGGCGATTGGTTCTGGTGTACTTGTTACTTCTTCTACAACTTCTTGTTCCTGAGGTTGAACTTCTTCAGGTTCTTCGGTGCTCTGAGGTTGTTCGTCTCCTGAGCCCATGTCAGTATTACCCAAATCAAGCTGAACAGAAAGTGATGTTTCTTCGGGCAATGGATCTGGCATAGAAAGGCCATAAAAAACAAATACAATCATCAGTAATGCATGAAATATTACCGATGCAATAAAGCTCTGACGCTTGTTTTTATTTCTTAAAAGTTCCATTATTTCGGTTTTGTAGCAATAACGATATCTAGTCCAAATTCTTTTGCCATTGATAAAATTTCAATGGTTTCTCCTGTCGGAATGGTTTTATCTACATGTAAAACCACTTTTTCTGTTCCTCCTTTATATCCACGCAATCCTTCTCTTAGTTCGGCTTTTGTAAGGTAAGAACCGTTTAGGCTGTATTGTAGATCACTTGTGATACTGACGTCAATTTTTGGATGTTCAGTCGTTCTGCTTTTACCCGTAGGAAGATCAACCTTTACCCCAAAAGGTGATACCAAAGTAGATAGGATAATGAAGAAAATCAGCAATAAGAACACAATATCCGTCATGCTCGACATGCTAAAACTAACCTCAACTTTATTTCTTGATCTGATGCTCATTATTCAGCGGGCTCTTGAAGTAAATCCATGAATTCGATGGTAGTAGCTTCCATTTTGTAAACTACTTTTTCTACGCGTGCTACAAGCACGTTGTAGGCGATGTAGGCAATAATCCCGATTACCAAACCAGCAACTGTAGTTACCATCGCTTGCATAATACCGCCCGAAAGCGCTTCGATTTCGATGCCGCTGTCGCTGATTCTCATTTCGTGAAAAACGATAATCATCCCGATTACGGTTCCCAAGAAACCGATCATTGGTGCAGCCCCAGCAATGGTTGCAAGTGTAGAAAGGCTTTCTTCTAATTTGAAAACTTCAAGCTTGCCCACATTTTCTACTGCAGCACTAATATCACCTAACGGTTTACCAATTCTTTTCACTCCTTTTTCTATCATGCGAGCATAAGTTGTGTCGGTTTGTTTACACAGATGATTTGCGGCATCAATTTTACCATCATGAATGAAATCTTTTATTTGATTCATGAATTGTGGATCTTCTTTCGATGCTTTTCTGATGGCTATAAATCGTTCAATAAATATGTAAACGGCTACAACTGAAAGTACTCCGAGTGGAATCATGATGTACCAACCACCATTGGCGATGAGCTCTAAAATAGAAAGCGTTTTT
>CAZWXC010000399.1:0-3477 GCA_964637935.1 uncultured Flavobacteriales bacterium
TTATGGCCAAAATGTTTTGCTTCACTCTATTGAGGTCAGTTATTTAGCGGCTGCTTTAGCCTCTGAACTTGGCGCCAATGTTGTTCTAGCCAAAAAAGCCGGTCTTTTGCATGATATTGGTAAAGCAGTCGACCATCAGGTTGAAGGCTCTCATGTTAATATTGGCATTAAGATTTTAGAAAAGTTTGGTCAAGATAAAGCTGTCATTACGGCCATGAAATCTCATCATGAAGAATATCCGGCTGAAACCTTGGAAGCAATCATTGTTCAGGCAGCTGATCAAATTTCTGGAGCTCGACCTGGCGCGAGAAAAGATACTTTAGAGAACTACCTTAAAAGATTAGGAGAATTGGAAGCAATTGCTACTTCTTTGCATGGGGTGGATAAAGCCTATGCTATTGAGGCTGGTCGAGAGATAAGAGTTTTTGTTAAACCGGAAGAAATTGACGATTTAACTTCACATAAGTTAGCTAAAGAAATAGCCAAGAAAATTGAAGATGAATTAAACTACCCTGGAGAAATTAAAGTCAATGTGATTAGAGAAAGTAGGGTTATTGAACATAAAGCCAATTGTAACACTATCAACAACGATACAACCTGATCCGTCATCAACAGTTACCAAGTATGTACCTGCTTCAACATCAATGTTGCTTGATGTTTGGGCACCATCACTCCATTCATAGTTGAATGTGGTAGTGCCACCAGTTGCAGTCGCAGCAACAACACCGTCAGAACCGCCTTCGCATGTTACATCAACACCAGAAGTGGTAAGTGTAATCAAGTCGTAAGCAAACACATCAAAAGATGCATCATTTACACAACCATTAGTATCTGTAATAGTAACCATGTAAGTGGCTGTAGAAGTTACATTGATGGTTTGCGTTGTAGCACCACTGCCCCAAGCATAAGCATCAAATCCAGCTCCAGCATCAAGTGTACTTGAACCGTCACCACAAATGGTGTCATTTCCAGTGATAGAGACAGAAGGTGTTCCATTTAAAGCAATAATAGAAACACTGTCTACAAATTCACATCCGTTGGCATCAGTCGTAGTTACTGCGTAAGTACCTGGTGCCAAGTTTTGGATAGTGTTGGTTGTAGTCATATTAGCATCGTTCCACATGTAAGTGAAAGGTGCAACACCACCAGAATCAACAGTAACTGCAGCTAAACCATCTGTACTTTCAGGACAAGCAACATCAATAGCAGATGCAGTAGTAGAAACTTCACTGTAGAAAATACTAGTACTATTCGAATCGTTAGTTACATCTGCATCTTCTGTCAAGAAAGTATAGGCGTTGAAAGTATTGGCGCCAGGTACAAGAACTACTGGGAAGAATAGCGTATCTACACCACCAGCTGCAATTGTATTTGAATACGTCAAAGTATCATTCTGACCACCATTTTGATTTCCAATAATATCGAAGTTTGAAATACTGGTATTACCAAAGTTCTCAATTACAACCATGATTGTATCTTCTGAAGAACAAGTGTTAGCTCCAGAAACAGTGAATGAAGTAATACTCGCATCTTTTGTAGGTACTACACCTCCAAAATAAACGCTGTCTACATAGAATGTATCACCAGCTGCTGCAGAAAGGAAATCTGGGAAGAATGAAAGCAGTTCGTAGTTATTTGCCAAGTTTAGCGAACCATTAGATGGCGCACCAAAGTCAAATACCAACGTTTGCCAACCATTTGCAACAGTTGTATTAGCTGAAGCTTCAACAAATATTGTTGGCGAACCTACCACTTCAGTTTTCATCATCACAGTCACACCAGCCGCTGGAGAATAAATCTTTGCAGACACTGTTGTAGCAGATGCTGTAAATGGAATTGGGTTAGCCAAACCAGCAGTAGTACTCAAAGTTACACCTGCCCATGGCATTGCGCCTGAAGGTTTTACAAAACGCAATACATTATTTGCAGAGTTCATAGGATCTAGGTCAGCGGCAGATAAGCCACCTTCAAAAGCCACGGTAGTGTAATCAACAGTGCTTATTTCATCCCAAGTGATGGTTAGATCAATTTGCTCAAGTGGAACAATGTTTAACGTGTAGTCTTCGAAACTACCCCAAGATCCTGTATAACAAGGGTCTGCAGGAGATGTTGTTCCAAGACCTGAATCTGCACCACCAATTCTTATTCTATGGTTTCCTAAAGCTGCATTACTAGGAATAGTAATACTAGATGTGAAGACAGTAGGGTTTGCGCTCGATGAAGTACCTAAGAAGTACTCTTCTCCTGGATCAGAAAAATCTAAGTCATCATTCCAATCTACCCAAGCCCACATATCATAATCATAACCAGTGGCAAGAGTTATTGAAATAGGAAGCGTACCGCCCTGACCGGCAACTGCTATCATTGAAGTATAGTTGCCATAGTTACCAGGTTCAGTACCTGTTGTATTATTTATTGTATCCATTGATACATTGGTAATACCTGAGCCATCAACTGAACTTGGGCTTGCTGTACAATATCCAGTGAAGAAAGACCCAACACCTGACCAAGCGCTTGTGTCACCAACACCGCAGATTGCTCTTACATAGAAATCATAGTTTGTTTCGAAGGTCAAACCAGAAATAGCAGCTGGGTTTGAAGTTACAACTGATGTCATACCCGTTCCTTGAGTGAAACCAGCTGTGTCATATTCTATTTGCCAAGAAGCGGCAGAACCATTTTCAGTCCAAGTTAATGTTGCACCATTAGCTGCAACGCTAGCAGCGGCTAAAGCAGATGGAGGAGGACAGTTAGGTGTTGGGAAAATCGCCATATTATCGAGCGATATGTACCAAGGACTACCATTCATAAAACCTCTAATACCCACATAATACACACCAGAAGAAGAGGGCGTAAACGTGCCAGTTATTAGTTGATAATTCCCATTAATGATTCCTGTAGGTGCTACAATAGTATCTGTCATGCCCACTATTGTATTAGTGCTACCAAATGCAACCATAATGTCTGAGTTAGCTGCAGTAGCGCCATCTTGACGCGCATAAAACTCTGCAGTGTATGATGTACCACTCGTGAGATCAACAGGAATAAAAATCCAGTCGGTATTACTATAGCGCAAGAAAGCGTTCCAAGCTCCAGCATAAGGAGACCTATTATAGTCTGTTAACGTATTGTTTGCTGTCCATGAATTAGTACCTACTTCAGAAGCTTGAGTAAGACAACCTTCTACTAGACTATTATGAGTATATCCAGATTCGAAACCTTCAAAGTAAGGAATGGTGTATGCGTTACAAGGCGTGTTAAATGTGTTCGTAGAAGACCAAGAAGACGTATCGCCTGCTCCACATATTGCTCTCAATCTCCAAGTATATGACGTGTTAGGCATATAACCCGTCAGAATATTCGTGTCGTTAGTAACAGTAATAAATGATTGGAAAGCCCCGTTCGAATCCAATTCAATTTGCCAAGATGTAGCTGTACCAACTTCCGTAAAAGCAAGCGTGAAAGAAGTAGGGTTAA
>CAZWXC010000400.1:0-3451 GCA_964637935.1 uncultured Flavobacteriales bacterium
GCTCGCTGATTTTTCAGAATACATTCTCCTTACCAATTTTGACAATTATGTAGAGTCGTTTGCCTCAAAGCATGGCGTTGAAGTAAAAGGCAAAGACAAAGCAATGCGCAATGCCACCGCAGATGGCGTGAGCATCATCAATTTTGGAATGGGCAGCCCGAATGCGGCCACCGTAATGGATTTGCTCAGTTCTATTAAACCAAAAGCTGTATTGTTTTTGGGCAAATGTGGCGGATTGAAACGCAAAAGTGAAGTAGGTGATTTTATTCTTCCATTGGCTGGAATTCGTGGCGAAGGAACCAGCAACGATTATTTTCCACCTGAAGTGCCCGCACTACCCGCTTTTACGCTCCAGCGCGCTGTTTCCAGTACAATTAGAGATTATAAACAAGATTATTGGACTGGAACTGTTTATACTACCAACCGCAGGGTTTGGGAGCATGACGAAAAGTTCAAAGAATACCTTAGAAACATCCGCGCAATGGCCATTGATATGGAAACAGCTACCTTGTTTTCTGTTGGCTTTGCCAATCATATCCCAGTTGGAGCATTGCTTTTAGTGACCGATCAGCCTATGATACCTGAAGGAGTAAAAACCGATGAAAGCGACAAAAAAGTAACCGCCAATTTTGTGGATGTACACATTCAAATAGGCATTGATGCCTTGAAAGAAATACGCGAAGAAGGCCGCTCAGTGCGCCATTTGCGTTTTGAATAACACTTAAAAACGCAACGATTGACTACCACTCAACTTGCAGAACTTCTTACTAAAAACCGAACCAAGCACACCGTTGATCGCTTAGTGAGCGAAGTGCTAAAAACGGGTCTGGATTGGGATCAGTTTATCGAAATATTTCTAAGTACACCGCTACCATCAAAGTGGTATTTGACTTGGTGGCTTAGTCATTATGCTGAAGTAGATCCTGAACCCATTGAAAGCAGACAGATGCTTTTTTGGGAAGCATTGATAGAAAATACGCACCCAAGCATAGAACGCGACTTTTGGAAGCTGCTCACACGTATCTCGCTCAATGATGATTTAATTGGAAATGCATATGATGAAGCAATGCGCGTTATTCCATCCCAAAAAAGAGCTGTCGCAGTGCGGGCTTACGCAATGGAAGTAGCATTTAACGTTGCCAATCGCTTTCCAGAATTAATTCACGAAGTCAAGCTGATCTTCGAAAACCTGAGTGCAGAAGAACCAGCAAGTATACAGGCAAGAAAAAGAAATTTCTTGAAGAAGCTAAAAAGGCTTACATAGGTGGCAATTCCTCGTCACTTATTTCGCACACACATCTAAATCCAACAAAAGCTGCGGCAGAATCAAGGGTCTGCTTTTGGGTTACATCGGCAGTCATTGGTGTGTTCCACGCTCCGCCCACGTAGGTATTTGGTTCAGAAATCCATTCAGCAACGTTACCTTTTACATTATAAACTCCAAAAGAATTTGGCCAATAACTGGTGACAGGCGCAGTAATGTCAGCAGTTTCATCAATTTTTCCAGCTTGGGCACTTAATGCTGTAGCTTCTTTCTTCATATTGTACCGAGCCATTCCTAAATATTTTTTCTCCCCTTCTTCGCCAATAAAATTTGGCAATGCTGCTATATCATTATACATCATCATGTATTCTTCATATGTCGGCAATCTGTAAAAAAAGTGCTTCGGAGCTTTGTCTCGCTTGCCGCTGTTTTTTAGGCGCTCTTCTATTCTGGCTGTACGCCATTTACAAAAGTCATTCGCTTGTTGCCAACTTGCGCCTACCACAGGATAATCGCGATAAGCAACATGTCTTAGATAATAGTCTCTGTAAGGTTCATTGTATGTGAGTTGAGATTTCCACACATTAGTATCTGGGCAATTTGCCGCGTATTGCGTCAAATCATTTTCCTTGGTCCAATGCAAATATTCTAGCCAATTGAAATTAGAAACTTCGATTTTATCGCAGTATAAACCGTCATTAACTTTTACTACACCAGATAAAATTTTACTGTAATCGGGAGTTTTTTCTTTTCCAGCTAAAACAAACACAGCAAGAATTAATAAGATTGAAGACTTTTTCATAGCAATTTGGTGAATTTTGTGATCCACGAAGTAAACGTAAAAGATTGGTTTATTATTTTGATGTACAAATTCCTATTTTGATCGCCTAAATGCATTAAGATGAGATACGTTTTAGCTTTTTTCTTCCCCTGGCTTTCACTCATGATGCAAGGAAAGATTTTCGCTGGCATTATTTGTTTGATTTTGCAAATTACCATAATTGGTTGGTTGCCCGCTTTTATTTGGGCAGTGTACTCTATCAACAACATGTATGCTGACAGGCGAACCGACAGAGTAATCAAGGCAATGCGCTCTAAGTAGCTCTCTTGAATTAACAATTTGCATTTTCTGCAAATCGACTTTTTGGTTGTTGTAGTTTTCGAAAATACAAAGCATCAAAACTGCCCTAGGTTTGATAAATCAAAACAACAAACCATGTTTCGCACCTTTCTCATACTTTCTTTCTTATTGGTGATAACTCCAGTTTTGGCTCAGCAATATGTTGATTTAGCAAACGTCATTCACACAAAGCGCATTTCCAATCAGAATAGCGCAGATGTAATAAAACCGAGATACTCAGAAACCACAATCGATCTTTTAATTCCAATCCCAATTGATAAAGAGAAAACCATTTTGACGGGATTTAATAGTGAGCGTACTTCAACCAACTTACTTGGTGATCAACCAAGGTTGTTTTACGGAAATTCACTAAAACTTGGGATTAACATCAACCACTCTAAACGATTTAATGCCAGCTACATATTGCTTCCTAAAATAGCAAGCGATTTTTCAAAAACAAACATTGAACACTTTCAGCTTGGCGGATTATTCTTAGCTAAGCTTAAGCAAAATGAGGCGTTTAAATGGAAGTTTGGCTGCTACGCCAATACAGAGCATTTTGGCTTATTGGTAGTGCCGATTCTCGGGTTTTATTATCAGAAAAACAATCTTGAAATAAACGCAACATTGCCCATAAATGCAGAACTACTATGGAATTTAAAGAATACCAAGCTTGGATTTGGTAGTCGTTTTGACGGCATCAACAGAAGTTATATGATGGGAAATACGCCATTAACTTACATTGAAAAAAACAGCAATGAAGTTGCAGCATTCGCACAATTGAAAATAAAAAACGGACTGTTTAGATGCATGATCGGAAGCTTTGTAGGCCAAAGATTGTCTCAGTTTTCGGCAATTGACAAAGTATCATTAGCATTACCGCTCTATAAAATAAACAACGATAGATTGGCGCTTGAAAACAACATTTCGACTGCCGCATTCATAAAATTCTCCTTTATTTACCGATTACCAACCCAAGCCTAAGCCATGTTAGAAGCACTTACAGAAATTGACCAAATACGAATTGCTTTTTCGCAAGACGGAAAACATATTCTGAACATTACCAT
>CAZWXC010000401.1:0-3447 GCA_964637935.1 uncultured Flavobacteriales bacterium
TCGTCCAAAACCTTCTGTGCTTTTGATGAGTGAAACGCTGCTGTTGGCTGAATCAACAATTGGCAGGTCAAACAAATCTTGGTAGTAGACCTCAACTTTGGCTCGCAAACTTTTGTTTACCATTTGCTCATACCCAAGCACATAGTGAATGGCGCGGTTCATACCGAGTTCTTTGTTAGCTTTGTAGAGCGTGCCGTCTTTTCTAGCAACATCTGCACTATACACCGACAAATCATGTGTGGTGCTATGAACTCCAAATCCAGCGTTGATCCATTTTGTTTTTCCAATTGCATAACGCGCTCCAGTTCTTGGTTCTATTACATTTTGCTGGTTTAGGTTAAAATAGGTTTGATGCAAACCTGTGTTGATTGTTAGGTCTTCGGTTGCTCGAAATTGCCATTGAGCAAAAGACTCTAATCGCGTTGCGTCACCGTTGGCATCTTGCGTTCTAATTTGCTTTTGGAGTTCATCATCATAGTATTCTTCAAAAAAATCGTAGCCCAATTGGTTGAAAGTTAACCCTGCTCTAAGCGTGTTTCTACCGTTGAATTTATGGCTAAGTGTGGTGTTTGCTCTAATGGCTACATCTTGCATGTTTGATTTGTCTTCTACGTAGAGAAATTTTTCATTGGTATCGGCCACCTCGGCATCGTAAAGCCGCTGAACTCCCATAGCCGAAACGGTAGTTTTTAGTAGCGTTTTTGTGCCAAACAAATACGTGTGTTTAAGACCTGTTACACCCATGTTTGCGGTATAAATATCATTATACCGTTTGTTGTTGTAATCCCACTTTTCAGTAGCAACGCCATTTCCAAGTAAACCGAAAACACTGAAATTCCCAGCTTTTCCGGCAGGCAAATCAAAATTGAAGCTCAAATCTTGAAATTTTGGAATCACATCGCCCACAATGTCAAGCCCAATCAAACTAAAAATAGAAAGCGTGCTGTAGCGATAATTGATCAAGTATGAACCGCCATATTTTTTGCTGAATGGCCCTTCAACGGCCAAGTCGGTTCCTAAAATCCCAATTCCTAAAGAGTATTCGCGTTGCTCATTGTTTCCTTTTCTAAGATTAATGTCAAATATTCCTGAAGTTGCATTGCCGTATTCAGCAGGAAAAGCTCCGGTGAAAAACTCAGAATTGGCCATCATATTGGTGCTGAGCATAGAAATTGGGCCTCCACTTGCACCTTGATTACTAAAGTGATTTGGGTTGGGAATTTCAATTCCTTCCATGCGCCAAAGCATGCCTCGTGGCGAGTTTCCTCTGATTACGAGGTCGTTGTTGCCATCCACAGCGCCTACACCAGCATAACTTGAGGCCATGCGCGCAGGATCGTCAATTGAACCAGCATAGCGTTTGGTTTCTTCTACTGAAAAAGTTCTGGCACTCACCGTAGCCATTTGATTGATGTTTTCGCCACGAGTAGTTTCGCCTTCTATAACCACTTCGTTTAGCGATTGAAAAGCCTCTTGAAGCGCAATGGTTAGCACCATTTCTTTTCCTGACGTAACCAGCATGTTGGGCATTACACGCGGTTCGTATCCTAAGTAAGAAACGCTCAACGTTTGTCTGCCAGCAGGCACATTTTCTAGTCTAAATTTTCCGTCTAAATCGGTGCTTGCGCCAATGAAAGGATCGCTGTCTAGCACCACAATATTTGCTCCAATCAGCGGAGTTTCCGTTTGTTGATCAATGATGATTCCGCGGATGGTTTGAGATGGTTTTGAGTCTTGCGCATAACTCGCAACAGCGCATAACATGGTCAAGATGGTTAGGAAATTTTTCATGATGTGGTTGGTTTTGAGTGTGTTAGAAACTGATTCCGATTTGGCCACCAAACCATAGGTTTGAATGGATATAAGTGCCTTTTTGCTGAAGTAGCGTGTAAGAAGGAGCTAAGTTGCTTTCGAACTCGGTGCCGTCAAATCTTTCTGTAGAATACTGATGAAGGTTGAGAGATGGTCCGCCCCAAATGGCAAACTTTTTTCCTCCAGGATGAAATTCGTAGCGCGCGCTGAGGCGATAGAGTGCGTTGTAAGCATCGGTGAAAATCTGATTTTCATGTACTTGAAACGCCATTAAATCAAGAGTGATGTCTGATTGGCTGGTGTTCAGCAATTTTGAGCCAACCCCGTAACCATGGGCCCAACCAGAAGATTTTGGAATGGGATTTATAGCAACCGCAAACACATTGTGAAACTTGTCTGCACCGGTTCTGAATTGCATTTCGGCCCAGCCCATTTCGTTGCCGCCAATAGAAAATGTGTGGTAGCCTTTTTTCACAAAACTGAGAAACCCAATAGGTACACCTTGTTCAAATGAATCGGCTACGTTTATAAAACTGATTTGTGAACCTTTCACGGTTTTCGCCACATTGATGAATCCACTTATTTGAGTGCCTTGCACGTTTTTGGCCACGTTGGCAAAGCCAGAAATTTGCATTCCAGTTAAATCACTAGCCGTTATATTGATAAAACCAGCTGCTTGAAAACCAGTAACCGTACCACCTGAAAAATTGACAAACCCAGATGCCTGCGCTCCTGTTAATGAGTCTTTGCAAAAATTGCTAAAACCAGCAAACTGAGCGCCTTGGCAACTACCAATAACCTGATTGGAAAAACCTGCTGCTTGCATCACTTTGGCGCTGTGCATACTTTGGTTTGAAAACCCAGCTAGCATGATTCCCTCGCTGTTTTGATGGGCATAATTTACAAACCCAGCGGCTTGTAAGCCTTTTACATTTCCTTTTACCACATTGGCAAAACCCGCGAATTGACTGCCAACCATGTCGTGTGCAAGCACATTTGCAAATCCGCCAAACTCTATTCCGTTTACGCCACCATTGTATCCTGCAATCACGTTTACCGAAAGGTAATGGGTAGTATTCATGGCATTGATTCCGTTGGTGCCAATAGGCGAAATAAACGTGATTTGGTAAGGCAAAACGTGCGTTGAATCCATTGCCTTTGTGCTATCTGCGCTTGACGCGAAAAGACCAGAAAATATGGACAATAGAATCCCAGTCAAGAAAAATATTCTTGTTTTCATAAAGATGATTTTTAAAAAAGAAAAGAGAATTGCTAATGCGATTTCAGCTTCGGAAGGCGCTGAAAATAGTCGGTTTTAGCGTTTGCTTACGCTACCAGAACCGCTGGTGTTTGCATTAAATTCGGTTGGAAAGCCATCATAAATTACATTTCCGCTACCAGAAATATTTACATCAAGTAAGCCGTTTGCAAAAACGTTGCAATCACCACTTCCCGAAATGGTAACGTAGCAGTCTTTTGAAGTAAGGTCAAACGCCTTTACATTTCCACTGCCAGAGATAGAAATATCGAGTACATCGGTTGTACCATTTAGATCCATGTTTCCACTGCCGCTTATGTTGGCGGTAAGGTCAGCAGCTTCGGTGTCAAATTTCATATCTCCGCTGCCGCTGATGC
>CAZWXC010000402.1:0-3441 GCA_964637935.1 uncultured Flavobacteriales bacterium
CAAACGATTCACGACAGATGAGGTAAAGAACATTCTTTCCATAAAGGAGACCTCACTTCAAGAAAACCTTTTTACGGGTGAAATGGAAGAGGTTGTCGTGAACGTAGATGTGAAGTCTTCTGATGTTAAATGGTATGAAATCAAAGAAGAGTGGTTTTTTGATAAGCAGCGTTCGGTTATGGATGTTCGTATTATCGGAATCTGTCCTATGAAAGCGAAAAAGAGCAGTGTGGGAGAATTCCAGGGCTTGCAACCACTTTTTTGGATCTATTATCCTGAAGCTCGATATGTTTTTGTTAAGTCAGAAATTTTCAATAGAGGCAACGATGTTGAGCGCAGAACTTATGAGGATATTATTTGGAAACGCCAATTTAGTAGCTACATCATTAAAATGTCGAACGTCTACAATCGTGGAGTTGGTCAATACCAAAAAGGATTAGATGCTCTAATTGAAGCTGAAAAATTGAAAGAATCTATTTTCAATATGGAACACGATTTATGGAGTTTCTAATTTCATCAAAAGCATAGGTCTTAAGCCCCTTCATTTGAAGGGGCTTTTTTTTCGCCAAAACTTCGGATATATAAGACGAAGCAGAGAATATGATTTTCTCACAGATCGTTTTAAAGTCATGAGAAATGTAATATTGATTGTGGCACATATTGCGATAGCAAATGCGCTGCTGGCACAAAACATTAGGTTTAGCTATGGTGACAATATACCTAATCCTACACCTCCTATTCGTGAAGCTGATGTAATGTGGATGAATACTGTTTGGCAGAGAATAGATTTACACGAAAAGTTTAATCAAGGATTCTATTTTCCAACTGAACCAGGCGAACAAAACAGATATTCATTGTTTGACTATTTGAAGAAGAGCTTACTGAATGATCCTAGTTTCAGAGCATTTGACCCTGGTGTGATTGGTGATGATGATATGTTCAAAAAGCCAATGACGAAAAAACAGCTAGAGAATCTATTTATTAGTGAAGAGATAGTTTTGACTGAAAGATTGGACATGCCCGGAGTTTGGGACTCAATTCCTGTTACAACTGAACTCTCAACTGAGAACGTGCTGGCGTACGAGATTAAAGAACAATGGTTCTTCGATAAGCAACGCTCAGTAATGGATGTTAGAATTCTAGGAATTTGCCCTATAATGAGGATCTATGATTCTCAAACAGGTGAGTTTAGAGGAGAGAAAAGGTTGTTTTGGGTGTACTTACCAGAAGCAACTTCGGAAATGGCTACATGGTCTTATTTTAACCCCAGAAATGAATATGATCATCTGACTTATGATGACATATTTGTGAAACGAAAGTTCCAGTCATATATCATTAAAACGTCTAATGTGTATGATAGATACATATTCGAATATGCGAAAGGTAAAGACGCCCTAATTGAAGCTGAAATGGAGAAAATGAAGTTGTTCAATATGGAACATGACCTGTGGAGCTTTTAACGACTGCCATATTGTTCTTGATAATAATGTTCGTAAGCACCAGATAGAATATTGTTAACCCAGTTTTGATTTGATAAATACCAGTCGATGGTTTTTTCTAATCCTTTTTCAAAATCTGTATCTGGTTTCCAACCTAGGTCTTTTTTGATTTTAGTGCAATCAATGGCATATCTAAAATCGTGGCCAGCACGATCTGTTACATAGCTAATAAGCCTTTCAGAAGAGCCTACGGTACGATTGAGCTTGTCGTCCATAATCTTGCATAAAGATTTGATCAAATCTATATTGGACCATTCATTTTCACCACCGATGTTGTAGGTTTCTTGCAAAACGCCATAGTGAAATATTTCATCGATTGCTTTTGCATGATCTTCAACGTACAACCAGTCTCGCACATTGCTGCCGCTTCCGTAAACGGGTA
This sequence comes from uncultured Flavobacteriales bacterium, assembly GCA_964637935.1. GTDB lineage: Bacteria > Bacteroidota > Bacteroidia > Flavobacteriales_G > Salibacteraceae > SHAN690. The sequence goes on from CAZWXC010000402.1 coordinate 1,882, forward strand.
AAGCTTTATTATTTACGATGTTGCTTATAAACAATGGAATCAATTTTTCAGGAAATTGATTCGGACCGTAGTTGTTAGAGCAATTACTTAGAACAACTGGTAGTTTGAATGTGTGACCATATGCTCTCACTATATGGTCGCTGCTTGCTTTAGAAGCTGAATATGGACTTTTCGGGTCGTAAGGAGTGGTTTCGGTGAAAAATCCCTCGTCTCCTAAACTTCCATATACTTCATCTGTAGAAACATGGTAAAAACGATGATTTGGATTTATTGCAGTCCAAGATTCTTTAGCGGCTTGCAAAAGATTGGCTGTGCCTACAATGTTCGTTTGAATAAAAGCTAATGGGTTTAATATCGAGCGATCTACATGAGATTCTGCCGCAAGATGAATTACTGCATCAACCTCATGCTTCATAAAAACGGCTCGTAACTTATCTAAATCTGTAATATCTACTTTCTCGAAAAAATAATTAGCTGATGCTTCAATGTCTTTTAGGTTTTCAAGATTTCCTGCATAGGTAAGAGCATCAAGATTGATGATTTTATAATTTGGGAAAAGGTTTACAAACCTTCGAACAACGTGAGATCCTATAAAACCTGCACCACCAGTGATAATTATCTTTCTTTCAAAGTTCATATTACAAGCTCCAATATTGTGTATTGTGAATTCGGCCTCTGAAGACTCCTTTAATATCTACGATTAGACCTTTATCGTCTTTTAGCATTTTTTGCAAGTCAGCCTCTTCCATGCTAACATATTGGTCATGATTTACCGCAATAATAATGGCATCATATTGATTACCAATTTCTTCTACCAAACCAAAGCCGTATTCGTGTTTCAGTTCATTGCTATTAGCGTAAGGATCTGCTACTTCAACATCTACCATGAATGAACGCAGTTCTTTGACTACGTCAGAGACTTTTGAGTTTCTGATATCGCTAACATTTTCTTTAAAAGTAGCGCCCATTACTAGCACTTTAGCTCCGGCTACGTTTTTACCATTTGCGAGAATTTTCTTCACCGTTTGTTTGGCTACGTAATACCCCATTGAGTCGTTCACATATCTCCCTGAATTAATGATTCTGGCGTGATAACCAAGTTCTTCAGCTTTGTATGTGAGATAGTATGGATCAACACCAATACAATGTCCACCTACCAAACCAGGAAAGAATTTTAAAAAATTCCATTTCGTCCCTGCAGCTTCTAGTACTTCGAACGTGTTGATTCCGAGTCGATTGAATATGATCGATAATTCGTTCATCAAAGCAATGTTCACATCGCGTTGGGTATTTTCTATGATTTTGGCTGCCTCAGCAACTTTTATGCTGCTGGCTCTGTGCACTCCTGGTTCTATGATCAACTCATAAACCTTGGCGATAATATCAGAAGATTCATCATCGCAACCTGAAACCACTTTCAAAATTTTTGTAATGGTGTGTTCTTTATCTCCTGGGTTGATTCTTTCAGGAGAGTATCCTACCTTAAAGTTGTCAATGTATTTAAGTCCAGAAAGTTCTTCTAATACTGGAATACAATCTTCTTCAGTACACCCAGGGTAT
>CAZWXC010000403.1:0-3440 GCA_964637935.1 uncultured Flavobacteriales bacterium
TTTCCATTTTCATCATGTTCCCAAACCAATTCCAAGTCATTGCCATCTTGCTCAGCTTTCAAGCATTGTTCAATTTCTGTAGGATCAGCCACATCAGAAGTACGCACACTTCCAAACAATTCTTGTTTCGAAAAATCCTTTTTATCGATGGTTTTAAGTCCTTCAAAATCCACAAACATGCTCTGGCTAATCACCACAAAACCAAACGTTAGCGTTTCGAAAGCTTCGGGCACTGCCATCAATTTATCAAGCGCAAATTCAACCACAAATGTTTCGCCCGAAGGCAACTTGGCGTTGGGTCTAAACTCAATTGTTTGCTCATCAAGCCAATAGGCTTGGCCATCAAGCGATGGACTAAAATCAAACAATTCTTTATCAATCAATTGTCCAATTTCAGCACCTGAATATGGCTCAAGTAGTACCACTTTCACAGTGCTTCTGTTGCTCACCACGCCCGAAGTAAAAGCGCTTATGTATGAGCTAAAGCCAGCATCAACCTGAATGGAATTGACATCTACTTTGTTTTTACAGGCAGAAAAAGTGAAGGTAAAAATGCTGAGGAGTGAGAATAAAATGAAACGCGCAAATGGTATAAAGCGAAGCATAGGCAAAGAATGAGTTCTGGTTATCAATAGTGATTGCTGAGCAAATATGGCTCAATTCGATCGAAAGTAATTCAGCACGAGTCGAGTAGTTTTCAGAATCTATTAACCGTAGGAAAGAGGTTATTATTCGTGAAAATGTGATGCAAAACATAGTAAGTCGAATTCTGTGTTCTTTAGAGAAAACATGATCTAGGCTTAATCTTCTTGGAAAATTGTGATAAATAACAATTTTCTCAGATGAATTTTAACTCTTTGAATTATTCTACAATCCTCGATTTTCCAATTGATTCTGAACTTAGGTTTGCATCTCCATTAATATCAAAAACCAATGATCGAATCTCCAAACATCAAACCTTACCATCTTATTTTCGGTTCGTTTTTTATGATGACGGCCGTCATTTTAGGTGCTTTTGGTGCGCATGCGCTGAAAGAAGTGCTAACCCCAGATCAACTGATTAGTTTCGAGACAGGTGTTCGATATCAAATGTTTCATGGTGTGGCATTATTGTTAATTGCTTTTAAAGGGCATCACTTTCATTTGCGCTACGAAAAATGGATTGTAAACCTTTTCGGTATTGGAATCATCCTTTTTTCTTGGTCTATTTATCTGCTGAATTTGAGAACCGTTTTTGGCTTCGAAGCCAAATGGCTTGGTCCAATAACTCCCATCGGAGGCACACTTTTAATTGTCGCTTGGTTTTTAATGTTACTCGATGGAATTATGCTTTTAAGGCTTAAAAAAGGCTAATTGTGCAAAAATTGTGAGTTAAATCAGTCTCACTGCATGAAATGATTCCCAAACTTTGCAGCGAAATTTTCTTGGTGAAAAATGAAATCAGAACCAAGATAAAATCACATCTATGAACGAATTCGGAAGAAAGCCAAAAAACTCATCGATTGCCGATATGGGCTTGGGTGGAGTGCGCAATGCGTACTGGAACCTCAACCCGGCTGAATTGGTGGAAGATACCGTTATCAATGGAGACGGTTTCTTAACAGACACAGGAGCACTAGCCATAGATACTGGCGAGTTTACCGGAAGGTCTCCTAAAGACAAATTCATCGTGTTTGACGAAACTACCGAAAACACCGTGTGGTGGGATGGCAGCTTCAACAATCGCTTTGATGCTGACAAAGTAGAGCCTCTTCTTAATAGAATGAGCGCTTACTTGATGGATAAAGATGTGTACGTGAGAGATGCCTTTGCTTGCGCAGACCCAGCTCACAGACTAAACATCAGAGTAGTAACCGAAACACCTTGGAGCAACATGTTTGCTTACAACATGTTTCTTCGCCCAGAGGCTGAAGAGCTCGACACGTTTGAGCCTGAATGGACCATCATTTGTGTGCCCGGTTTTAATGCCACACCAGAAATTGATGGAACGCGTCAACATAACTTTTCTATCCTAGATTTCACTCGAAAAATCGCTTTGATAGGTGGTTCTGGCTATACTGGTGAGATTAAAAAAGGAATTTTTACTGTATTGAATTACGTGCTTCCGCAAGATCGCAATGTATTGAGCATGCACTGCTCTGCAAACATTGGCGCTGATGGCGACACAGCTGTTTTCTTTGGCCTTTCTGGAACAGGAAAAACCACACTTTCTGCTGATCCAAATCGCCAATTGATTGGTGATGATGAGCACGGCTGGACAGAAAATGGTGTATTCAACTTTGAAGGTGGTTGCTATGCAAAAACCATCGACTTAACCGAAGAAAAAGAACCACAAATTTGGAAAGCAATCAAGTTTGGAGCTTTGCTCGAAAACATTGATGTAATAGAAGGAACAAGTACGGTTGATTTTGAAGGTTGTTCAAAAACAGAGAACACCCGCGTGAGCTATCCAATTTATCATATTGACAATGTAGCTGTGCCATCAATGGGCGGCAACCCAAAAAACATTTTCTTCCTTACAGCAGATGCTTTTGGTGTTTTGCCTCCTGTTTCTAAGCTTACGGCTGGTCAGGCTATGTATCACTTTATTTCTGGATACACTGCTAAAGTGGCCGGAACCGAAGCTGGAATCACTGAGCCGGTAACCACGTTTAGCGCTTGTTTTGGTGCTCCTTTCTTGCCCTTGCATCCAACTAAATATGCTGAAATGCTTGGTGAAAAAATGAAGCAGCACAACGTAAACATTTGGTTGATCAACACTGGTTGGAGTGGTGGCGAATACGGCACTGGCCAACGTATCAAACTAAAATACACACGCGCAATGATTACGGCTGCCCTTACCGGTAAGCTGGACAATGTAGAAACCAAAACCCACGAAATTTTTGGTCTTCACATGCCTGTGTCTTGTCCTGATGTGCCAGCTGAAATTTTAGATCCAAGAAATACTTGGGCTGATAGAGCGGCCTACGATAAGAAAGCAACTTCATTGGCAGAAGAGTTTGTGAAGAATTTCGAGAAATTTGCTGGTTCAGCAAGTGAAGAAATTCTTGCTGCTGCACCCAAAGTGGCGCAAGAAGCTTAACGTTAAGTTTATTATTGAGATTGAAAGCCCTGACGAAACAGTTTTGTCAGGGCTTTTCATTTTTCAAGTCAACCGTAGAAGTGGCTTTTTCCAGATAAAACACGCCCAAACTACGGTTCCATTTATCATTTGCATCAAATCGTTGGGCTTTTGCTCTGTAAATTGAAACGTTGAGATAATTGGCGTTTTCAAAGCCTTTCAATGTTTTTTTCTTGAGTTTGAAAAAGCCTTGATCTTTTAAAATCAATTCCTTCGTAGCATTAGAATCTGATTCTAACAATAATAAAAATCTATCTTTTTTGTTGGAAGAACCATTCCAAAACAAAGAATCGCCCAAGCTTACTTCTTAACCAAAATC
>CAZWXC010000404.1:0-3434 GCA_964637935.1 uncultured Flavobacteriales bacterium
GGCTGGTGCGAATTGCAAATGTGTATGGCTTTTAGCGTTGGCTTTATTGTCATTTTATTTTGGTATTAAGTTTCCAATCTTTTATTCCCATTAAGTTTAGGATTAGTATTCCGCTAATTCTGTATAAGAGTATGTTCGATTTGCGAAGAGTTTCTAAATCAACTTTCTCGATACTTCCGTGAGTAATAAAGTCCCTTAGTTCTTTTAAATCCTTAATACTTACGGGAAAAGTCTTTGGGTCTAGACCTTGACTTTCCAAGAACGAACCCAATTGATTTTTCATTGGCTTGTTTTGCAGAAGAGTTTGAACATTACCCCATCGTTTCTTAAACTCTTCGTGTTCGTCTGTCTTAATTGTTTCTAAAAGTTTGTTTAATGCTTCATCTTGCTTTTGCTTTCTTTGCTTTTTATTTAAAATAAGAGTGAATTTTTCATTATCCTGTTTATGCTTATCACAAATTTCAATTATGTTATAACGAATTAAAAATGCAGAAGAATTATCAACTAAATGAGATTGATTAAACAATGTAATTGCTTTTGAAAGCAACTCGAAGTTTTTTACTGTATCTTTTTGCCAAGTTGATTGTAGAAACTTGTTGAAATTCCAATGAATTTCGAAGCCCCAAAGATTTCCACTTGTATCGTAGTAATTTTTTTCTTCAATGTTTTTTATTGTAATAGTATTTTCAGGTAGATGAATTCTGCGAATCGTGAAGTCAATTTTAATATGATGATAAAACGAAGCCAACATCAAAACCACATCTCCATAAAAAATAGCTTCTTCTTCTGTTATTCCACCTTTGTATTTGAACTGAATTTTGGGCTCTTTTATTATTGTAGCCGTTCTGTCTTTTTTATTACCTTTTGAATAAACATTGAACTCTGGACGAAATGATGATTTACCAAGTTTGTAAAACTTTTTCGAATCATTCATTCTGTTAATCTCAAATTTGCCATCATTTTTGAAGAAAGTTTTTGGTCCAAAAACGCCATAAAACGGATTAACAACTCTAAAGCCTTTGTCGTCCAAATAAAATTCAGCTGTGTTTTTGGTTTCTTCGTTAGGATTCCAATAAAATTTTACTGTGTCAATTTTCACAATAACATATTTTTTTTCGCCCTCATAATAGTTAGAACCACTCGAAAGACCACACAATTTAGCTTCTGAAATATCAATTTTTTGTATGCGTTCGTTTGTGTGATTTTTAGTTGTTTTTACTTTAATGAATGAGCCAAACTTTTTATAATCTACTGTGTCAGACCAAACAGATAATTTTTCGCCAAAATAGCTTTCATCATCATAGAATATTCTTAGTTCAATTTCGTCTGCTCTTGCGAACAAATGAGCGTGATGAATTTTATCGATTTCTTTCTTACTCTTGATATAGTAAGGACTGAAATCAACATCAGGAAATTCAATATCTAAACAATGGAACTCACTCATCAAATCTCAATTTTATCAATTTCCTTCATCAACCTGTCCGTTTCTGAAAGTGCTACAATTATTTTTTGATAGTGCAAAATATCGTCAAACTCTAATTTTCTTCCTTTGCGGTCTTTGAGCCATTTTTGAGCGGGTTGGTAGCCACCAATGTAAAACTCCCAAGCTACTTGCGGAACATTGTCAAAATACTGCGTGTCGTTGATATAAACTTTACCGTCTTTGTATTTTGGTTTGCCAACTACATTATCGCCATCCATTGGATATTGTGTAATGTATTGCTCAACGGTTGAACTTTCCAATAAATGAATTTGTCGTATTTCTCCACCTAATTTTACCAACTTCCAAAAGGTGTTTTGGTCTTTTGGATATGGAACTCGTGGGAAATCAATTTTTAAAAACTCTTTGTACTTTTCTCTGTAAGTAGGCGAATGCAAAACCGCATAGATGTAATCTAAAATGTCAATTGGAGCAAAAGTGTTTTCGGCAGTTTCTTTTTCGTTGGTAAAATTTAAACCTAATTTTTCAGCTATTTGCTTTACAATTTCTGTTTTTAAGTTTGGTGTTCTTTTTTCTGTTTGTTCAATGGTTTGTTGTCCGTTGGTTTCTGGATAAAGGTAAAGTGGGAATAATTTACCTGCACCAAATAAACGTGCACTTGAAGTTATATTACTATCACAAATTAGTCTACTTGAAAAAATATGATGAAACTCTTTGTTTACTTGTCTTGGGACTATAAGATAAATGTTTTGCTTGTTAAAATGATTTGAAATGTCTTTTGCAGGTCTGCTAATTATACTTTTATCAAAGTATATCTTTTTAATATCAAACGGTCTATAGTGATAGTCTATGATAAATTCAGAAGAAAATTCTTTTTTAGAAATACGTTTGAGTAATGGATAACCACTACTATCCCCCACATTAAATTCATCCTTAAATTTTGTTTCATACTCTCCATTCAAAAGTATTTGAATTCTTTCTGACAGACTATTTGTTTCATTATCAAGAAACAATGAATCTCTATCCGTTGAAACACCTGAATTGTTGACTTGAAAGAGATTATCAATTTTAAAACCTTGCTTGTAAATTTCTTCAGATTCAAAATCTTTTGGAACGAAAAAATAATAAGGTTTTTTGAATTCAAGTTTTGACCATTTTATTTCAGAAATAGTTGATTCGTTAAGAGTTTCATATTTGTAATTCCTTTTCCCTTGTAAATCAAAATGATAAACCTCCCCTAATTCTGTTTTTTTCTTTTTATCTGTCTTAACAAAAATATTAATCGAAACACCTTGCATAATATCAAATACATTTTGGTCAGGGCTTCCATCAGGGCAAACTTCTTTTTTCTTAGCATTTCCGTGTAAATCCAAGATGTAAATTTTATCAAAAGTCTCTAAAAGGTGTTTACGCATTTGACGGTGTGTAATTCCGTCAATAAAGCTATTATTTGAAATGTAAGCCAAAACACCACTTCCATTTTTCTGAATGTAATGTTGTCCGTAGCGAATAAACTTTATGTAATCATCATCTAAATTGATTTTACGTTCATTGAGATTTTTCTTGTAGTCAGAAATTAAATCTTGAATCCAATCATTTTTATTTGTGCTACTTACAGCATAAGGTGGATTTCCAATAACACACATTACTGGTGTATCTCTTTTAATATGGTTGGCTTCATTGGCTTCTGTGCTCAACCAATTGGCAAATAAAGTTCCCGTGTCTTGATGGTGTTCTTCTAAACTGTTGGTCAGATAAACTCTAAATCGTTGGTTGGTAGTTGGCTTGTAGCCTGTTTCAGTTAAAAGCAAATCCAATTTCAAGTGTGCCATAGCGTAACTTGCCATTAGCAATTCAAAACCGTTCAAGCGTGGCAATAAATGAGTTTCTACATAGTTGCTCCAAATACCTTGTTGTCCTTGAAATTTTTTGTGAATGTGTTTTACCACTTCTGCAAGGAAAGTCCCCGTTCCTGTTGCTGGGTCAAGAATTT
>CAZWXC010000405.1:0-3431 GCA_964637935.1 uncultured Flavobacteriales bacterium
TTCTTTGCTTCTTTTTCTGACTATTGTTAGTGTTTAAATATTATTTAGCTTTTTCAACGATTTCAACCAATCGCCAGCACTTACGCTTACTCATTGGACGGGTTTCCATTATTTTAACAGTATCACCAATTCCACACTCATTCTTTTCATCATGAGCTACGAATTTTTTAGATACGTTAACGAACTTCCCATACATTGGGTGCTTCATTTTACGAGACACTGTAACCGTGATAGATTTCTCCATCTTATCACTTGTGACAACGCCAACACGCTCTTTTCTTAGATTTCTTTCTGACATGATCTTTATAGTTGAGCTTCCTTAGACCTTTTGGTTAATTCTGTCATGAGTCTTGCTACCACTTTCTTCTTATCTCTAAGAACAATTGGATTCTCCAGAGGAGAAATAGCATGCTGCATTCTAAGACTCGCAACTGAGGCCTTTACCTCAGCCAACTGATCTGCTACTTCTTCAGTTGTCATTTCACGAATTACTGACGACTTCATGATATTCAATTTATTCTGTATAATCTCTTCTGGTAACAAACTTGGTAATAAGCGGCAATTTCTGAGCAGCTAGTCTCAATGCCTCCTTACCCACCTCTAACGAAACGCCTTCGATCTCGAAAAGCATTCTTCCTGGTTCGATTTTGGCTGCCCAATGATCTAGGGCTCCTTTACCTTTACCCATACGTACTTCCGCAGGTTTCTTGGTAATTGGTGTATCTGGGAAGATTCTTATCCATACCTGACCTTCACGCTTCATGTAGCGTGTTACTGCAATACGTGCAGCTTCAATCTGGCGAGAGGTTAATCTACCTGTTTCTGTTGATTTAATACCGAATGTACCGAAGGCTAATTGATTACCTCGACCAGCGTTGCCTTTAATACGGCCTTTCTGCTGCTTACGATATTTTGTTTTTCTTGGTGATAACATCGTCTATACTCTTTTAGGCATTTGATTTTCTTCTTCCTCCACCGCCACCGCTTCTTGCAGGCGCTCCAGAAGGTTTTCCTTTGTTAGGTGTACCCGAACCTACAGTAGTAGTTAAATCTCTTCTACCATAAACTTCACCTTTACAAATCCACACCTTTATACCAATTCTACCATAGGTAGTATGTGCTTCAGCCAAAGCATAATCGATATCAGCACGGAATGTATGTAATGGCACACGTCCGTCTTTGTACTGTTCTGTTCTTGCCATCTCAGCGCCATTCAAACGACCACTGATCATAACTTTAATACCTTCTGCGCCCATTCTCATGGTAGAAGCAACAGCCATTTTTGTAGCTCTCCGGAATGAAATTCTTCCCTCAATTTGACGAGCGATCGAATCAGCTACCAATTTAGCATCTAACTCTGGTCTTTTGATCTCGTAAATGTTGATTTGAACTTCTTTCTTAGTCAGCTTCTTAAGCTCTTCTTTAAGCTTATCAACTTCTTGACCGCCTTTACCTATAATAATGCCTGGACGAGCCGTATTGATGGTTACAGTTACAAGCTTTAATGTGCGCTCAATTACCACGTGAGATACACTAGCATTTTTCAATCTAGCATACACATACTCGCGGATCTTGAAGTCTTCAACAAGTTTCTCTTCGAAATGCTTGCCACCGTACCATTGTGAGTCCCATCCTCGGATAAAACCAAGTCTGTTGCCTATTGGATTAGTTTTCTGTCCCATTAAGCTTTTGTTTCAGTTGATTCAACATTATTTTCAGAAATGCGTGACTTGATCTCAGTGTTAACTGTATCTAAAGTCAATGAAATGTGGTTAGAACGCTTTCTAACTCGGTATGCTCTACCTTGTGGTGCCGGCTGAATTCTTTTCATCATTCTACCACCATCAACACTCACCTCTTTGATGATTAAGTTAGCTTCTTCCCACTTCTCGCCTGATTTCTGTTCGAAGTTCGAAATTGCAGAGCGCAGTAATTTTTCCAAATCACGAGCTGCATGCTTTTTTGTAAATTGAAGTACAGCCGAAGCTTTCGCAACGTCCATGCCTCTTACTAAATCAGCAACTAATCTCATTTTTCTTGGCGATGAAGGACAGTTGTTCAAACTCGCAATAAATTGAGTTTTACGTGCCTCTTTTCTCGCATCAGCCATATTTTTCTTTCGACTACCCATGACTTATCAAATTACCTTTTGCCTTTTTTGTTGCCTCCGTGTCCGCGGAAATTTCTAGTTGGTGCAAATTCTCCTAATTTGTGTCCAACCATATTCTCCGTTACGTATACAGGGATAAATTTATTTCCGTTGTGAACAGCGATTGTTAACCCAACAAAGTCAGGAGAAATCATAGATGCTCTACTCCAAGTCTTGATTACGCTCTTTTTTGCTGACGCTTGTGTATCTTCTACACGCTTCGCTAGCTTGTAGTGGATAAACGGTGGCTTTTTAAGTGATCTACTCATGCCTTAATTATTTCTTTCTTTTCTCAACGATAAACTTGCTAGATGGCTTCTTCTTTGCACGGGTCTTGTAACCTTTAGCTGGAAGTCCTTTTCTTGATCTTGGGTGTCCACCTGATGAACGACCCTCACCACCACCCATTGGGTGATCTACTGGGTTCATAGCTACAGCTCTTGTTCTTGGTCTACGACCTAACCATCTGCTACGTCCTGCTTTTCCACTTCTTTCAAGTGAGTGATCAGAGTTTGACACAGTACCTACAGTTGCTATACATGTAAGCAATACCATTCTCACTTCACCACTAGGAAGCTTCACCACACCATACTTTCCTTCTTTTGCTGCAAGCTGCGCATAAGTACCCGCACTACGAGCCATCTTTCCACCTTGACGTGGGTTCAACTCGATGTTGTGAATAATGGTACCTAATGGCATATCTTTTAAGAAAAGGGCATTTCCAATTTCTGGAGCTGAACCTTCACCGTTTGATATCTTTTGACCAACAGTAATACCATTTGGTGCAATTATATATCTCTTCTCACCATCAGCATATTCTACTAATGCGATACGAGCATTTCTGTTTGGATCATATTCAACAGTCTTAACTTCAGCATCCATACCGAACTTATCTCTCTTGAAATCTATGATTCTATATCTTCGTTTATGACCTCCACCTCTGTAGCGGACAGTCATCTTACCAGTGTTATTTCTACCACCTGATTTCTTAATCGGAGCAAGCAACGATTTTTCAGGTTTATCAGTAGTGATATTATCGAAAGAGCTAATTACTTTACCTCTTTGTCCTGGTGTATTTGGTTTTAACTTTCTAACAGCCATTACTCAATACTTAAATGTTAGCGTAGAAATCAATTACATCACCATCAGCAACAGTAATCATCGCTTTCTTAAAGTGATTTGTTCTTCCATCAAGTATACCAGTCTTAGTATACCTTGTTTTGCTTTTACCTGAATAAATCATGGTATTAACAGAAGTAACTGTAACGTTATACTGACTTTC
>CAZWXC010000406.1:0-3431 GCA_964637935.1 uncultured Flavobacteriales bacterium
TCGCCACCTTTACCAAAGACGGTATCAAGCTGAAATCCGGCAAGACGCTGGCGGCGGATATCATCGTCACCGCCACCGGTCTGAAAATGCTCACCGGCGGCAGCGCGAAAATTTCTGTCGATGGGAAACTGGTCAAATTCGGAGAAAAAATCAATTATAAGGGCGTCATGTTCTCCGGCATTCCCAATTTCGGCATGACGATGGGCTACACCAATGCCAGCTGGACGTTGAAAGCCGATCTGACCAGTGAATATGTCTGCCGGCTGATCAATTTCATGGACAAGAACAGCACACCGATCGCGACACCGACCTTGCCGGCCGACGGCTTGATTGGCACCGAACCGATGCTCGATTTCAGTTCGGGCTATGTCCAGCGGGCAATCAAGAATTTGCCGAAACAGGGCGATCGCAAACCGTGGCGGCTCAATCAGAATTTTCCGAAGGATATCATCAATCTGCGGCACAAGGCGGTGGATGATGGGGTTATCGTCTTTTCCAAGCCCGGTGCCGTGATCAGCAGTCTTGCGGCGAAGCGGGATGAAGCAGAAGCGATCGCGGCAGAATAGGCTCTCGCGCATCGCAACATCTGTAGCTATAGCGATCAAATGACTGATTTTAAGGCATTGATCGAGGCTGATATCGGCCAGACCGCTCGCACCATCCAGATATTGGATGCGGGCAATTTCGAAGACTGGCTGAAAGGGCAACCCGATAGTATCCGGGCGATTGCAGCGGCTTATCAATTTGTCGGCAAACCCGACACATTTCTGTTGCTTCCGCTGGTCGGGACCAAGAGCAATGACAAATCCGTCGCTGGCGATTTTTCGGTTGTCGCCGGTGTACCGGATCATGAAAAGCTTGACCCCTGGTCGCTGGCCAGGCTCGGCAGCGGTTTGCCCGAGGGCAAATATCGTCTGCACGAGACCAGTGCCAAGGGCAGTTTGTTCGGCTGGCTGATCTCGCAACATGAATTTGATCGCTACAAGCAGCTTCCCGATCGGCAGGGCCCCAGCGTGCTGCTGGTCAAGGACGCTATTGCGCAGCGCGATGAAGCCGTGCGGCAAGCGCAAGCAACCGCAATGGTCCGGGATATGGTCAATACCCCGGCTGCGGATATGGGGCCGGACAAGATCGAAACTCTGGTCGACAAATTATCGGAAAAGCATGGCGGCGAAGTGAAAGTGACGCGCGGCGATACGCTGGAAGAGCATTTCCCGATGATCCACGGCGTCGGCAAGGCAGCGATGCGCGCCCATGCGCCGCGTCTGATCGAGCTGAAATGGGGCAAGGCCGACCATCCGAAAATCGCGATCGTCGGCAAGGGCGTGACCTTTGACACGGGTGGCCTGTCGATGAAATCGCCGGCCGGCATGCTGTTGATGAAAAAGGATATGGGCGGCGCGGCTCACGCGCTTGCGCTTGCCAGCCTGGTGATGGAGGCGAAGCTGCCGGTGCATCTGCATCTGCTGATCCCGGCGGTTGAAAATGCGATCGATGGCAGCGCCCTGCGTCCTGGCGACATTTTGAACAGCCGCAAGGGACTGACCGTCGAAATCACCAATACCGATGCCGAAGGGCGGCTGGTGCTGGGCGATGCGCTGACCCTGGCCGGTGAGGAAGAGCCGGAGCTGATCATCGATTTTGCAACGCTGACCGGAGCGGCACGTGTGGCTTTGGGTCCTGACCTGCCGGCGATGTTCTGCGATGATCCGGAGATGGCGGACGGACTGCTGCAGGCCGGCGAACAAGAAAGCGATCCGCTGTGGCAAATGCCCTTATGGTCCGGCTATGATGCGATGCTGAACAGCCCGATCGCCGATTGTGTGAACAGTGCATCGGGTAGTTTCGCCGGATGCATCACTGCAGCGCTGTTCCTGAAGAAATTCGCGCCGGAATCGGTGCCCTGGGCGCATTTTGACACTTTTGCCTGGCGACCGGTGGCCAAGCCGGGCCGACCGATCGGTGGCGAAGCGCTGGGACTGCGGGCGAGCTGGCGCTATTTGCATGGGCGGTTTGGGTCGTAGGTGATGGCGGGTAGCGGGTTGGTTTGAATTTTTGTTTCGATCAAACTTCTGTCGCGGTTCGTGCTGGCGGGAGCATTTTCGGTACCAGCCAGAGATAGGCGACCATGCCGAACAGTTCGACCAGCGACTGGAAGACGATGACGACGGTGGCGACCTGCCACTTCGGCGCAAGCGCGAGCGCAAGCGGCAAAACGACAAACGAGTTCCGGGTACCGAGACTGAACACCAGTGCGCGTGCGGAGCCGACCGGCAGGCGCAGAAATTTTGACAAGGCGAGTCCGATCAGTGCGGTAGTGACAAGGAATGTCACGAAGACACCCAGCACCTGCCCAAGCACCGGCAGCGCCCCAACAACGGCCTGCACCTGCGATCCGGCGATCAGGAAAACCACAAGAGCAAGCAGCGGAACCGGCAACCAGCCAATCTGTTCAACGATTTTCTCTCCCCCCTGCTGCCGTTCAGCCCAGCGCTCGGTCAACCAGGCTGCGAGTAATGGCAGAATGATCAGGGTAAGAAATACCAGCGCGATCTTGTCTGCCGCCAGCAGTTCCAGGAACATGTTGCCCATGAACAGCCAGAGATAAGCGGGCAGCAGGCACAGCTGGACGACAAGGTTCACCGGGGTTGCGGCAATGGCGCGCCGACTGTCGCCGCCGCCCAGATGAGTGAAAGTAATATACCAGTCGGTGCAGGGAACCAGCAGGACCAGCAACACGCCCAAACGAATGGCGGGATCATCTGGCAGAAAGATCAGCAAGACCCAAACAAGCAAGGGGACAAGCAGGAAGTTGCCGGTCAGAACTGCGCCCATGAAGCGCCGGTCGCGAAAGGCCTCGGGCAGGTGCGTCAGCGGAACCTGAGTGAAGGTGGTGTAAAGCAGCAGCCCCAAGACTGGCCACAGAACTACCTCAAACGTGGCAGACACATCGGGCGCAACACTGCCGGTGCCAAGACCAGCAAGGATCGCGAGGAGGTATATCCAGACTTGATGTCGTTCCAGTTGCTGCCGTGTCATGCGAACAAATCTGCACTTCTATCCTTGCGAAGTCGAGGCAATAACGGAGCATAAGCAGGGGCTTGGCAGAAAGTTCGCTCAAGCAACTTGGTTTGCGCCGACAATCTCGTGGCTTCGGGTCAATGGCAACTATCCCGGAACTCGGGCGCAGAGCCTGTCCAATAGCGATGGTCCGGATTTGATTGTTCTGATGGCGGCTCACCAATTAACAGCGGAAATTCAGCCCTCGACACCACCCAACAGCGACACCGCTTGCTTAACCGCCCCCATGTCGTTTATGGGCGCTCGATTGTCATCGCTTTGCAACAAGGCGCACAAGCCGCAGAGTGACGGGCATTTTTATCGCAATTGGGATTTCTTTACGCATGGACATGGAAACGGCAGATACAGGC
>CAZWXC010000407.1:0-918 GCA_964637935.1 uncultured Flavobacteriales bacterium
CTTCAGTCTTTGGCGATTCAGCTGCACTTTGTTGCTTAGCAACAGGTTCTACAACTGTTTCCACAACAATTGGTTCCTCCTTTTTTGTTTCTTCTGCTGCTGCTAATGGTGGAAGCTCAACAATTGGCTCTTCTTTCTTCTCTTCCTCTTTTTTCGCAAGATTGCACTCGCGTACCCATTTTTGGCCATCTACCAAGTAATATTCATCACTATAAGAATATACTTGATAAAATTTATTCAACGATCTTAGGGCTTCTTCACATCTTCCTGTTTTTGAATAGGCAATTGTGAGATAATAGTAAACATACTCAGGTGCACGTCTCTCTTTGCTTGAGCCAGCGCTATAGTCTGTGGTATAAATTGACGAAGCGGTCTCTAACATCTCAACCGCTTTATTTAAATTAACATCTTCTTTTACATAGCACAATCCCAGCAAATAGTTGAGGTTTGCATTGTTTTGATCAGAAGACCAAAGCTTTTCTAAAATTGGAATAGCCTGGTTTAACTTGTGATTGGCTAGGGCAATTTTAGCTTCATTAAAATTTTCACCTTTCGGATCATCTTGAGCTGCTGCGCCTAACGCCAACAAAACTAAAAGGGGGAGAACTAGTTTTTGAAGCATGATTGTGTTTTATCTCCTTCAAACCTAGCCCGAATCTATGCTCACATTGGGTAAACATTTCAGAGTTTTCGACAGTTGAGTGTAAACAGTAATTAAAAGTGAACTTCAGCCAAAATGGCTCTGTGATCTGACCCCGAACTAGATAATATTTCTAGTTTAGAAACGGACGATAAACGCTGATAAAAAAGATAATCTAAACGATTTAGAATTGGCACAAAAGTGGGTTGAATACTCTTGCTTAGTTGCAGCTGAGCATCGTAAAAGCCAGGATCCGAAACCATATCATACAGGTAGCT
>CAZWXC010000407.1:928-3431 GCA_964637935.1 uncultured Flavobacteriales bacterium
CTGGTAAAAAATTAAAATCCCCCAGCATAAAATCAATCCCCTGTTCACTTTCTAAAATCGAACTCAACTGACTCGTTTGATGGCCAATAACTTGAGCAACACCTAAAGCATCATTTACACCACCACCACCAAAATTGAAACTCTGAAGATGTACATTCACTAGGTTGAGCTCAGCATTTCTCACCAAAATTTCATATCGTTTAGCTTCGTTTGTGTGACTTAACAGCTGAAAAATCGTGTCTACTCGTTTTATCGGATAAGCTGAAAATATGGCTGTTCCAAAAATATTTCCTTTTGTCGGAGTGAAATCGTAATAAGGAAGACCAACTTGTTGGCTAAAGTCCTGAGCAACCGCGCCAATATTTGGCCACATGTAGTATAAACCAAACTCTTGCAAACAGACAATTTCGGCTTTTGACGCCTTTATTTGTTCAACAATACTCTTTACCACAAGCGTATCGTTCTTAAATTGATGCACGTTGTGGCAGTAAATAATTGCCGAATCATTAAACTCTAATGAGGATATAGGCTCACTTTTTGGAATTTGAATCAATAGCCAAAAGCAACTGAGTGAGACTAAAATTCCAGTTTTAAGCATCGTACCATTTCGCTCATTTTTGGAAACAAAAATTAAAAGACCATTCAAAATCAAAAGTGGGAGAATAGCCGCTGAACTAAAGACCGATAAAGGGTTGTAGTGTGGCAAAATGTATTGGCTTATTTGCTCAATTAAAACTACCATTGAAACGCAATAGAAACAGAATAACATAGTTTTGATTATTCCATTTAAACTTCGATTTATGAAAGAGTTTGTTTTCACTTTTGGCTTGTCTTTTCTTACAATATTGGGCGTTAAGGCCCAGATGTTTCCTCAAATAAGTGCTGAATCTGTAACAGGTAAAACCTTGGAAATACCTACCGCGCTCAATGGCACAAAATCTATCGTATTTCTTGCCTTTACAGCTGAAGCTGAAAACAAATTAAAGCAATGGTACGAACCTGTTTACATGATGTTTTTAGATCAATCAGGATTTAATGCGATGGCATACGATTGCGAAATAAAATTGATGATGATGTTTACGGGCGCTAGTCAAGGAGCAGCCAACAAAATCATTGACAATATCAAAAAAAACGTAGACCCAAGTATGGCCGAAATGCTATTGTTTTATCAAGGAAGTTTTTCTGAACAAATGAACGCTCTTGGCTTGAAGAAAAAAGACGACTGTTATGTATTTGTTCTTGACGAAAACGGCAAAATTCTGCTTCAAGAAACTGGAAATTACAGCGAGTCAAAATTGGATAAAATAGCCAGTTTGGTCGAGCTTTAGTGCTTTCCATAATCTCTGGCTCCGAAAATGGAACTGCCAATTCTTACCAATGTGCTTCCGTGCTTAATGGCCAATTCGTAGTCGCTGCTCATTCCCATCGAAATTTCTTTGGGTTGCCATTGAGGCGAATGCTCAATAGATGAAGATAATTCCTCAAACAAAGATTTTAATGAAGCAAATTCACGTTCAATTTGACTTAGGTCATCGGTGAACGTTGCCATACCCATTAAACCAACTATGCGCACGTTCTTAAGGCTTGCGAACTCTTCAGATTCAAGCATCTCTTTGGCTTCTTGAGGCAAAAGACCAAATTTTGTTTCCTCATCCGCTATGTACACCTGAAGTAAACAATCAATTACTCGATCACTCTGTTTGGCTCGTTTGTCTACTTCCTTTAAAAGTTTTAGGCTATCAATACTATGAATCATGGTAACAAACGGAGCGATGTACTTCACTTTATTCGTTTGTAAATGACCGATCAAGTGCCATTGAATATCTTTTGGCAATAATTCATATTTCTCAGCCATTTCTTGCACTTTGTTTTCACCAAAAATGCGCTGTCCGCCATCATAGGCTTCTTGCACTGCTGCCGCAGGATGTGTTTTTGAAACAGCTATCAACTGAACCGTGTCAGGAAATGTAGAAGTAATTCTTTTTATACGATCTGATATGCTCATGCTGCAAAGATGAAGTGTGGAAATATTTTAAACGGTAGTTATCTCCATTAAATCTTGCCAAGACTTGCATTCATCTAATTCAATTGGTTTGAAATACTAGAAGTTTACAATTTCGTGTTTTATCACCATGAAAAAGCACATCTTCATAATGTTTGTTAGTCTTTTAGGATTAACTGTAAATGCCTCGTCTCAAGAGAAATCTTGCGACAGTATTTACTTTGATGAGAGCCGTGCATCATTAAATTACAATGCACTTAATTATCTGAATCAGTTGGCAAAAGCATACACTATTGACTCATCTGGCATTCACTTATTTGCTGTAACATCAGAATCAGGTGACATGTCTTTTGCCAGAAGGCTTTCGCTAAGAAGAGCTCAAAATGTGAAAGACTATCTAATTGCCATTGGTGTGCCTAAGGATGCGCTGACCATAGATGAAATACTGCCCACCTATCAGCTTTTGGACACTCGCTTAAGTTCAACTATTTCTTTCATACA
>CAZWXC010000408.1:0-3420 GCA_964637935.1 uncultured Flavobacteriales bacterium
TAAAAAAATATTATTTTTTTGTATGTTTTTTACAATCATCTATTCATACTCTCAAACAACCATAGAAGGTAAGGTAACAGACAAATCAAATCAACCATTATTTGGTGTTTCCATCGTATTGAAGGGTACTCAAAATGGAGTAACCTCTGACTTTGATGGTTTATACAAAATAACTACAACTAATACGAAAGATGCTGTTTTGGTTTTTAGTTATATTGGAATGATTTCGAAAGAAGTAATCATAAACGGTAAAACTAAAATTGATGTTATATTAGAAGAAAGTGCTGAACAATTGGAAGAAATTATTGTTGTTGGATATGGATCTCAAGTAAAAAAAGACATCACAGGAAGTGTTTCAACAGTAAAATCAGAAAGTCTTGAATCTAGAAATAATAGCCAATTAGGTTCTCTTATTCAAGGACAAGCTGCTGGTGTACAAGTATTATCTAATTCAGGTAAACCATCCCAAGGCTTTAATGTTCGAATTAGAGGAACTAACTCTATCAATGCGGGTAGTGATCCCTTGTATGTTGTAGATGGTGTGCCTACAACCGATACAAGATCTATCAATCCGCAAGATATTTCTTCAATCACCATTTTGAAAGATGCCTCTTCCACCTCTATTTATGGTGCACAAGGTGCTAATGGGGTTGTTTTGATTACTACTAAAAAGGGGACAACCAGTAAACCTTCTGTTACATTTGACACTTATGTTGGTTTCTCTCAAGTTTGGAAAACCTTACCCGTTTTAAATGGTGAACAATATAGAGATTTAATGACCGAAATGGGTTTAAATACCAATTGGAACAACTTTACAGGTAGAACCGATTGGCAAAACGAAGTTTTTCAAAATGGATTGAGTACTAATTATCAGTTTTCAGTATCCGGAAAATCAGAGGGCACCAACTATTATGTTTCAGCAGGTCATACCTCACAAATAGGAGCTGTAAGAAGCTCAGAATTGGAAAGAAGTTCTTTTAAAATAAACCTAGATCAACAAATAAAAGAATGGTTAAAAATAGGTTCAAGAATTGCCTATACCTCCTACAGAGATGTAGATGTTAATGATAATAATAATGTAAATGCTGGTGGTGTATTATTAGGAGCCTTGACCACCCCAAGTATCATTGGTGTTTTTAATGATGATGGTAGCTTTACCAGTAATCCTTTTCAAAATTGGGAAAATCCATTAGCCAGTACAGACGGAATTGAAAGGGAGTTCAACAGCCAACGATTTTTAGGAAATCTATTTTTAGAAGCCACCATTTTAAAGGATTTTACCTACAAAGTAAATTACGGGATTGACCATAACAATGGTATTTTTGATTCATTTCTTGACCCATTGCGAACTGGTTTTGGAAGAGCTATTAAAGGACAATCCATAAACAATACCAATAGCACCAAATATTACATTCTAGAAAACACCCTAACCTATAACAAACTATTTAAAAATCATAAAGTTGAAGCTCTTGTAGGGGGTGTTATGCAAAAGTTTTTATTTGAAAATAATTCGATTCAAACCCGAAACTTTGCCAGCGAAGCAGTAACAACCCCTAATGGTGGCTCTGAACTATTTGCAGCCAATGCTACAAAATCTGAAAAAGCAAATGCTTCATTTATAAGTAGATTGAACTACAGTTTTAATGATACCTATTTATTTACTGCAAATTTAAGAGTTGATGGCTCTAGTGCATTTGGCCCTGACAGAAGATGGGGATAGTTCCCTTCGTTTTCAGCAGGATGGAGAATTTCGAATGAAGCATTTTTTGAAAACATAACATTTGTCAATGATTTAAAAATTAGAGCTGGTTGGGGTATTGTTGGTAACGATCAAATTGCAAATTACGCCTATTTAGGAAGAGTTGGCAATGGTGCTAATTATCCTTTTGGAGGAGTTGTACAACCAGGTACTTTCCCAGCTTCTATAGAAAATTTATCGCTAAAATGGGAAGAATCAACCCAAACTAACGTAGGTATTGATATGTCTTTATTGGATAGTAAAATTTCATTGACAGTAGATGCATATATTAAAAAAACCAGAGATTTACTATTAAATGCACCATTACCAACCTCATCAGGTTTTAGTAGTGCAATTCAAAATATTGGTGAACTACAAAACAAAGGATTAGAGTTTTCTTTACAAACTAAAAACATTCAGACAGATAATGTAGCATGGAATTCGTCCTTTAATATTTCATTCAACAGAAATAAAGTAGTTAGTTTAGTGGGGCAACAGTTGTTTCAAGGGGGAATTGCTGGAGGAAGAGGAGAAGCTAGTTTGGTTAGAGAAGGGGAAGCTTTGGGTGTATTGTATGGGTATATTTTTGGAGGTGTTGATCCACAAACCGGAAATGCCTTTTATGTGGACAGAAATGGCGTATCAACTTTTACTCCTACACCCGATGACAGAACTATTATTGGTGATGCAAACCCTGATTTTATTTATGGAATTTCAAATTCATTCCAATACAAAGATTTTAGTCTTTCCGTTTTAGTAGAAGGGTCTTATGGCAATGAAATGTTGAATGCAACAAAGATTGAGTTAGAAGGCATGACAGATCCGAAAAATCAATCAATTGCAGTCTTAGATAGATGGAGACAACCTGGAGATATCACTAGAATTCCAAGAGCAAGTTTTGGAACTACCGATAACTCAAGAATTTCAACAAGATTTATTGAGGATGCCTCATATATCAGATTTAAAGCAATTACACTCGGTTATAAATTACCTTCAACGATCTCTCAAAAACTGAATATCAGTGAAATTAAATTTTATGCCACTGGTGAAAATTTGTTTACGATTACCAATTACTCTGGTTTAGATCCTGAAGTAAATGCTTTTGGGGCAAGCAATACTGTTAGGGGAATCGATTTTGGTACCTACCCACAAACTAGAAACATACTTTTTGGAGCAAGTTTTAAATTTTAAAAAATAAAAAAATGAAAAGATATATTTTATTATTCATGTTTATCAGTTCTGTAACGTTTACTTCTTGTGATAACTTTCTTGATTTAGATCCAATTTCAGAAGAAACAAGCGGAAACGCATACAACACCAAAAATCAAATAGAAGCCGCTTTGGTTGGTGCTTATGAATCATTTCAATCGTCAGAATACTATGTTTGGGACAACCTTCTTTTTCAGGATGTAAGATCGGATAACAATTATGCTGGAGGTGATAATCCAGAAATATTTCAAATCGATTTATTACAGATTACCCCAACCCACTCTAGGCTTTTTACACATTGGTCTAATATTTACAATGCCATTTCTAAAGCAAATTTAGTTATTGAAAGAGTTGATGCGATTACAGATATCACGTTGTCTGATGAACGAAGAAGACAAATTAAAGGGGAAGCTCTTTTTTTAAGAGCCTATCATTATTTTACCTTAGTGAAACTTTGGGGAGGCGTGCCTTTA
>CAZWXC010000409.1:0-3408 GCA_964637935.1 uncultured Flavobacteriales bacterium
GCATTGCACTTTTTGCAACGCTAAGTGGCGATGGCTTGAAGGAAGGCGCATACCTAGAAGGATTTATTGAAACAGAAACACTTACCAGTGCCATGACCATCGATCGAAATCTGATTCATGATGGTAAATATGTTTTCTTGATTAACGATACTGTGTTGGTGAAAAAGCAAATAGACGTGGCGCATGAATACGAGCAAAACGCTTTGGTTACTGGCCTTACAGAAGGTGAAGTATTGCTAAACCAAGTAATAGATGGAGCGTATGACGGCATGCTCGTTAAAATAGAATCGAAGTAAGCATGAGAGGCATTATTGAATACTTTATCAAGTACCCAATTGCGGGTAACTTGCTGATGCTCTTGATTATCGTCTTCGGATATTTTGGCTTACAAAACATTAAGTCAACGTTTTTTCCACAAGCCGAAAGCAGAATTATCAGCGTAAGGGCAATTTATCCTGGTGCTTCTCCTGAAGAAGTAGAAGAAGGAATCATCACCAAGATTGAGGACAACCTAAAAGGCGTGAGCGGTATTGTAGACATTACTTCTATCTCTTCAGAAAATGCAGGTAGCATTACTGTTGAAGGGCAAAAAGGTTATGATGTTGACTACTTATTGCAAGACGTGAAAAACGCGGTAGACCAAATCAGTTCTTTTCCTGTGGGCATGGAACCTGTGGTGGTTTACAAGCAAGAAGCTCGAAATTTTGTAATCAGTTTTGCCCTGACAGGCGATGTTGATTTGCGAAGCTTGAAAATTGCCGCGCGAAAAGTAGAAGACGATCTAAGAGCGAAAGACGGAATTTCTAAAGTGGAACTCGGTGGGTTTCCAGATGAAGAAATAGAAATTGCGCTAGACGAAGAGGCATTAGAATCTTACAACATCACTTTTGATCAAGTAAGCAGCGCTGTAGCAGCTGCAAACATTGAGCTTACAGGTGGAACGGTTAAAGATCGTCAAGAGGAATTTTTGATTAGAGCACGCTCTAAAGATTACTTCGCCAAAGAGCTCGGAAGCATCATTTTAAAAGCTTCGGCTGATGGTAAAATAGTTCGATTGCAAGATGTAGCCACGCTCAAAGACATTTGGAGCGATAACAATCCTGCTCGAAATTATTTCAATGGAAAACCAGCAGTCACGGTTACGATTCAAAACACCAACGATGAAGATTTCTTGACCATAAGCGATATGGTGAAAGAATACATCGAAGATTATAATGAAAGCAACGAAACCATTGAAGCTAAGGTTATTAACGACTCTTCTATCACGCTAAAGGAACGTATTGCGTTGCTTCAAGAAAACGGTCTATTCGGTTTCTTTTTGGTCATCATTTTCTTAACGCTGATCCTGAATTACCGACTAGCATTTTGGGTAGCATTGAGTATTCCGATTGCCTTTGCAGGAATGTTTATTCTGGGTGCTTCTTTCGGATTGACCATCAACGTATTGTCGCTTTTCGGAATGATCCTCGTAGTTGGGATTTTGGTAGACGATGGTATTGTAATTTCTGAAAACATTTTCCAACGCTACGAAAAGGGCGAACCAGCGCTGCAAGCCGCACTTAATGGAACGTTAGAAGTTTTGCCAGCCGTTACTTCTGCGGTTTTAACGACAATCGTAGCTTTCTCAACGTTCTATTTCCTGAATGGAAGATTAGGCGATTTTGGTCCTGATTTGGCATTCGTGGTTATTTCTACGCTTCTGTTTTCACTTGTTGAAGGTGCATTCATTTTGCCGGCACACGTAGCGCATTCAAGAGCTTTGCACAAAGACAACAAACCAAATATGCTTGAGCGCGGTTCAAAGCGCGTTTTAGATTATCTACGCACCAAGTTCTACGAACCTGCATTGCGCTTCAGCATCAGAAATCCGCTGATCGGTATGGTCATTCCAATTGCATTGTTGTTGATTACCATTGGAGGTTTTCAAGGTAAAATCATCAAAGCCACCTTCTTCCCTTTTATTGAAAGAGACGCGATTGAGGTGAAAATTGAAATGCCATCTGGAACACGCGATCACATTACAAAAGCGGTTTTAGATAAGATTCAAAGTGCAGCTATAGAATACAACCAAAAATTGATTGCTGAAGGTAGAATGGATACAGCCATTATTACCAACATAGAACAAATTGTTGGACCAAAAATCAATGAAGGAAAAATAAACCTTCAGCTGCTATCTGCCGAAAACCGCCCCATTCCCAGCTACGAAATCAGCGAAGAAATAAGGCAATTAGTTGGGCAAATACCAGAAGCCGAAAAGATTTCTTTTGGTATTACGGCTCCTTTCGGAAAACCTGTTTCTGTGAGTTTGCGAAGTGGAAATTTGGCCGAGCTTGAACTTGCAAAAGAAGACTTGAAGAAGGAGCTCAACGACCTCACCGACTTGAAAGACGTGGTAGACAATGACCAGCAAGGCATTAGAGAAATCAACCTGAAAATGAAAGACAAAGGCTACATGCTTGGTTTAAACACCATCCAAGTAATGAGCCAAGTGCGAAGAGGATTTTTTGGAGCCGAAGCACAACGTTTGCAGCGTGGTATTGACGAAGTAAAAGTGTGGGTGCGCTATGAAGAAGATGCGCGAAACTCAATACAAGAACTCGAGAATTTCTTGATCAGAACGCCTCAAGGGCAAAAGATTCCACTCAAAGAAATCGCTGATTTTAAAATTGACCGTGGCATTGTTTCGATCAATCACTTGAACGGCAAGCGAGAGATTAGAGTAGAATCTGACATTGCAAATCCTGCGGTTTCGGCCAACGATATGCTTGCAACTATTGAAGCCGATATTCTACCAAACATTATGGTGAAATATCCATCTGTTCAATATTCGTTTGAAGGACAAAGCAAAGAAGCTTCTAAAGTAGGCAAGTCTTTTGGCAAGGTTGCCCCCATCATTTTGATACTGATGATTTCGGTTATTGCGTTCACTTTCCGAAGCATCAAACAAGCGGTAATAGTTGTGATCATGGTTGTTTTCGGAATCATTGGTGTGGCTTGGGGTCACTGGATTCACGATTCAATCATTTCATTATTTTCTGGTTTTGGAATCATTGCATTAATTGGTGTGATGGTGAACGACTCGTTGGTTTTTGTAACCGCGATGAATGGTTATTTGAAAGAAGGCTACAAATTTGACGATGCGCTTTTAGAAGCTGGAAAATCACGTTTCAGACCAATATTATTAACCACACTTACCACTGTTGCTGGACTTGCACCTTTGATTTTCGAAACTAGTTTTCAAGCTCAATTTCTTGTTCCAATGGCCATTGCGGTAGCATACGGTTTAGTTATCGCTACTTATACTACGCTACTCGTGCTTCCGGTAATGTTGAAAATCAGCAATTCAAGTTCTGTGTATCTCCGATGGTTGTGGACAGGCACGCGCCCGATGAATCGTGATGTGGAGCA
>CAZWXC010000410.1:0-3386 GCA_964637935.1 uncultured Flavobacteriales bacterium
TATCAATCTCTATAAAGAAGATCCAACTCAAAGCGCCAGTTCGTCTATCGTTCCGTTAGCTTTTCCGCTCATTGCGGGCGCTGGCACCATGACTTCTTTGGTTTCGCTCAGGGCAGAATATGAAATTCAAAACATCATTGTTGCCATTATTCTCAACATAGGTTTGGTGTATATCGTACTTAAAAACACGATCAGAATCGAGCATTTATTAGGCTCAATTGGTATAGCCATTTTACGGAAAGTGTTTGGGATTATTCTACTAGCCATTGCCGTAAAACTATTCAGAACCAATCTTGGACTAATGTAGTTGAAACTCGGCTGTCAATTGCCAAGTTCATTTTGTTTCTTTGAGGTTCAAATCAAGAGTTAGTGAGTTTAAAATCAATAGGGGCGAGGTTACTTGCCAATAGAGAGTGCAGAAAAATTGACGGTTGGGCCAAAAATCCACGTCAAGCGCAGGATAAAACGTTTCAGTTTTTGCTCAAAACTTTGCGTGAAACAGCTTTTGGTAAGGATCATAATGCAGCTCAAATTCGCTCTTACGAGGATTTTAAAAAAGCTATTAAGCTAAACGATTACGAGAACCTAAAACCCTATGTTGAACGCGTAAAAGCGGGCGAAGCAAATGTGCTTTGGATAGGAAAACCCATGTATTTCTGCAAAACTTCGGGCACTACTTCGGGCACTAAATACATACCCATGACTCAATTGGGTATCGAGGCTCAATTGCGTGCCGCGCGATCTTCTTTGCTTTGCTATATCCGCCAAAGCGGAAACAGCAGATTTACCAATGGTAAAATGATTTTTTTGCAAGGAAATCCAGAAATGGAGAAGCAAAATGGAATAGTCGTAGGCCGTTTAAGTGGCATTGTTGCGCACCATGTGCCGAGCTATCTTCAGAAAAACAGAATGCCATCTTGGGAAACCAATTGTATAGAGGATTGGGAGAAAAAGATTGACGCCATAGTAGATGAAACCATGCATGCTGACATGCGCTTGATCAGCGGTATTCCGCCTTGGGTGCAGATGTATTTTGAGCGATTGATAGCTAAAACTGGCAAGAAAAACATTCTAGAGATATTTCCAAATTTCAGCGTGTTTGCGCAAGGTGGCGTAAACTATGAGCCGTATCGTGGAGTGATGGAAAAATTGATTGGCGGCAAGGTTGATACCATAGAAACCTATCCAGCAAGTGAAGGCTTTATCGCTTATCAAGATTCGCAAACAGAGCCAGGATTGCTGCTCAATTTGGATGCTGGTATTTTTTATGAATTTGTTCCTGTAGACGAGTTTCATTCAGAGAATCCAACGCGTTTACAGCTTTCTGAGGTAGAATTGGGAGTGAACTACGCTATTGTACTTAATACTAGCAGCGGACTTTGGGGCTATGTTATTGGCGATACCGTAAAATTTGTCTCAAAATCACCTTATCGCATTGCAGTTACAGGCCGTATCAAGCATTTTATTTCTGCCTTTGGCGAGCACGTAATTGCAGAAGAAGTGGAAAAAGCCATTACCCAAGTTGCAGAACAATTTGGCGTGATGGTGCAAGAATTTCATGTTGCTCCTCAGGTTTCGCCAAGCGAAGGTTTGCCATACCACGAGTGGTTTGTAGAAAGTGATAACGCCATGCCAAACGGATTTGAGCTCGCTTTGGACAAAGCTATGCAAGCGCAAAACTCTTATTACAAAGATTTGATCTCTGGCTCCGTTTTGCGACCACTAAAAGTAACGGTGTTGCCGCGCGGAAGCTTCAATAAATACATGGATAGTATTGGTAAATTGGGTGGTCAAAACAAGCTGCCGCGACTTTCAAACGACAGAACGATAGCTGATAAGTTGGTTTGAGGTTTTGATAAAGAAGTCTAAGCGATAAATCTTCAAAGCACAAACAATCTTCGAAGGCATAATAATCAAAAGGGTACTAGGCCTAAGCTCAAATATCTAGACTCTATTCAAACTAATTTGTGGTACAATTCTTATCTGTAGAATGTGCTACTTAACTTTGACAGATGGCAACAAGCATGGAATCTACAAAGGTTGAGTTGATACAATGGTTGACGACTTTAGAAGATATGGCTGTTTTATCTAAACTAAAGGAGTTTAAAGAATCAATAATGGCTTCAAAACCTTACATCCTTAGTGATGAAGAAAGCCATTCTGTTGAAGAAGGGATACAAGACTATAAAGCTGGAAATGTTCACAATCATGAAGATGTAAAGAAGCTTTATTAAAAGTGGCTATAAGATTATTTGGACTACTCAGCAAGAAATGAGCTTTCGGACACACTTGAATATTTGACCAAGAAGTGGTCGGACAAAGAAATGAAAGCTTTGGCGCTTTCTGTTGAACGCAATATTAGCCTGCTTACAAGCAATCCTTTTGTTTTTCTTAAAACCAATAAGAAGGATGTTTTTAAGGCGATAGTCATGCGCAAGAACTCATTGTACTATCTGATAAACGAGTCACAACAGGAGATTGTTATTCTGTCTTTCTTTAACCATAAGCGAAAACCTAAAAGTTTTTAGAAAGAGATTAAATAACATTATGACTTTCATGAAATTTGATTATCAGAGTTTTAGGCACGAATAAAACCCTGAACTTAATTTTTTCTAAAAGGTCTAAAGTCTAAAATCTTAAGTCTATTGTCTTAAGTCTATTGTCTAAAGTCTAATTAAAAACCACTTCCAACTGCTCCATAATTCCATTCCAAAGCAAGTTGCGTTGCTGCAAGCCAATTTTACTCACTTCCATGGCTTCTTGCCATTTTTGATCATCGTTTCCACACAAATCTTCAATCAGTTTTAGCGCAAGCGGACCATGTTCATCGCCATCCAACTCTATGTGTCGATCGAGATAATACACTAAATCGGCAACATTTGCATGTTCTTTTTGGCCAAGATTCTTCACTATTTCGGTAAACATATCTGGGATCAAATCTTCACGACCGAAAGTGAAAAGTGCGGCAATTTCATGTGCTTTTCCTCGGTGAATGACTTCAAAAGTGTAGCTCACAAAATTGCGTGTAGCGCTGTCTATTGCAACCATGGCCAATTCGCTAGCAAGCGAATTTCCTGCAATTATAGCATCAACAAAGGCATCGATAGTTTTGGTGTTGGCTCCGAGTTGCAGCATGCTTTCGCGATACATTTCAAAGTGACTCACCGCCTCGCCACGAGCGTTAACGTCACTTTCTTCTGCAAATACAATTTCGTTGATCAATCTGCGCGCGTTTGGATGTTCGCTTGGAGTCCAAGGCAAGCTCACACATGTCAATTTTATCTGCAACGCTTTGAGTAGCGACATAAAATCCCACACAGCAAACACATGGTTTTCCATGAAAATTTGGATTTTCTCTATGCTATCAATTTTTGCGTAAAGCGGAT